>JALZFJ010000283.1 GCA_030867425.1 Actinomycetota bacterium
CCCCCTCGTACCGCAGAGGTGCCCGAGCGCCGTCGAACCCGAAGTCGCGTCTCCTGCACTCGTCGCAAGCGTTGCGGCGAAAAGCCCAATAGCTGATCAGCTGAAGTGCTGGTTAGCTGTCCAGCCCCTAGAAACTCATGCTTCTAGGGGGCAATACCACGCCAGGGTTTATCCTAACGCCCTGGTCCAGGACGTTACCTTCGCCGATCACGCAGTTCGCGCCGAGCACCGAGAGGCCGCGGACGATGGCCTCCTGCCCAACGCGGGCGTTGGGGCCTATGATCGAACCGCGCACCACCGCGTCAGGCTCGACCTCCGCTCCATCGAAGAGGATGCTCCCCTCGACTACCGCACCCTCCCCGATCCTGCAGCCGCGCCCGAGCGAGGAGCGGCCCCCGAGTGTAGCCCCATCCCCGAGCACGCATCCGGCGGCTACCGAGACCGGCGGTAGGACCTTCACACCCTTGCCCACCACCGACGAGGAGTGGACTTGGAGGAAATCGAAATCTTCGCCAGCGCCGACGGCGCCGGAGAGGACGTCGTGGGAGGCGGCGAGGTAGCTTCTCGGCGTGCCTATGTCCTTCCAGTAGGAGCTCGAGACGTACGCCCTGAGACGCCCCTCGGCCTGGAGGTAAGGGAAGATCTCGCGCTCTATGGAGACCTCGGTCCCTTCAGGGATCATGCCTAAGACCTCTGGCTCCAGGACGTAGATGCCAGCGTTCACCAGGTTCGTCGTCACCTCGTCGGCGGCAGGTTTCTCTATGAAGCGGTGCACCTGCATGTCGTGGTCCACCTCGACGAGACCGTAGGCCGTCGGGTCCTCGACGCTTATCAGCACGATCGTGGCCAGGGCGTCGGACTCATTGTGCTTCTCTATCGCCACCCGCAGGTTCATCCCCGAGAGGACGTCCCCGTTCACGACGACCAACGGCTCGCCGTCGAGGTAATCTTCCGTGTTCTTGATGCCGCCCGCCGTACCTAGAGCGCGGTCTTCGACGGCGTAGTCCATCGAGAAGCCGTCCAGGTCCTGCCCGGCGAAGTACTCCTGGATGGGGTCCGGCAGGTAGCCCAAAGAGAGCACCGCTCCATCCAGGCCTCCGGCCCTCAGAAAGTCCATCATGTACCCCATGAAAGGCCGGTTCCTCAAAGGAACCATCGCCTTGGGCACACTAAAAGTGATCGGCCGCAGCCGGCTCCCCTGTCCCCCTACTAGCACAACGGCCTTCATAGCAGCGGGAAGGTTACACCAAGCTACGGCATCGGGCTAGAGCTACAGAGGGCAACGCAATTTTTTTTAATATTCGCTACGGCAGATGCGAAGACGCTTGCAGAGCCGGGGTTAGAGCTCGACCTAAAACAACCCGGAAGTCCCCGCCAGCGACGAGAGCGGGCCGACGAAGAAGGCGAACAACGTGGTGGCGACGGCCAGGGCGTAGACGGAGAACTTGAGGGCTCCCGCGCTCTCCTTCCTCCCAGCGTCCGTTACCGCTTCTTCGAAGAACATGTTGCGGATGATGCCGAAGTAGTAGGGGACGGAGAGGACGCTGTTCACGACGAGAGCCGCGACGGCCACGTAGACGATGACCGCTCCAGACTGAGCGCCGGCGGCGATGATCCAGGCCTTCCCAAAGAAGCCGCTGAAGGGCGGGATGCCTACCAGGGCCGCCATGAAGATAGCCATGGACAAGGCCACGCCAGGCCTCGTCCTGAAGAGGCCATTGAAGCTCTTGGTCTCCTCGCCGACGAGGTCTATCACGAAGAACGCCCCCAGGTTCATCACCGCGTAGGCGGCCGCGTAGATGAGGACGGCCTGCACCGCCGTCTGTAGCCCCGCCCCTTGCAGCGCCGCGAACGCCGTGAGGATATACCCCGAGTGTGCCACCGAGCTGTACGCCAGCATCCTGCGCACGTTGCGCTGCCTCAAGGCGAGGAGGTTGCCGACGAACATGGTCACGATGGCGAGGACCGCCGAGAGGGACGTCCACGACGGCGCGACCTCTGGCATGCCTTCGAGCAGTATACGTAAGAGCACCGCGAAGGTCGCCGCCTTCGGCGCCACCGAGAGGAAGGCCGCAGCGCTCGCAGGAGCGCCCTGGTAGGCGTCCGGCGTCCAGAAGTGAAACGGCGCCACCGAGACCTTGAAGGCGAAGCCGGAGACGAGCAGGACGAGGCCCAAGAGGGCGACCGGCGAGATCTGCCTGGCGAACGCGCCGGACAACTCCGTGAGATTCGCGGACCCCGCCGTGCCATAGATGAGCACGATGCCGTAGAGCAGGATGGAGGATGCGATCATGCCGGTGAGCAGGTACTTCATCCCGCCCTCAGAGCTCTCGCGGCGCCTCCTATCGAAGGCGACCAGGGCATAGGAGGGTATCGTCGCGAGCTCTATCGCGACGAAGATACCGAAAAGATCCCGCATCGAGACCAGCAGCATCGAGCCCACCACGACGGAGAGGATCAGGTTCAGGTACTCAGGGGCGTCGCCGGTTCCTCCCGCCCAGTGGGCGGCGGCGAGAACCGCGAAGAACGCTGATAGAGCCACGATCAGCTTGAAGTACAGGGCGAAGTCGTCCACCACGTACCCATCGCCGAAGAAGCTTCCCTCGAACCTCAAAGCCAGGAGCACGACCGTGCTCACGAAGGTCACTAAAGCGCCAACAGCGGCGAGCCCGGTCGTGAGCCCGGTAGCGCGAGGGGCAAAGACCCCGACCATGAGCACCACGAGCGAGAAAAGGAACGCCACGATCTCGGGGATCAGCCCTACGAAGGCCTGCGCCGTAACCATTAGCTACCCCCTATCGCGACCAGAACGGCTTCGACTGCCGGACGCTGAACGTTTATGAGCAGGCTCGGAACGAAGCCCAGGATCAGAAGCAGAAAGGCGAGCGGCACGACCGCCGCCATCTCCACAGGCCCCGCGTCCTCGGTCTTTTCGAGGGCGGGCAGCGTTGTCGGGCCGAAGATAGTGCGCTGGAGCATGAAGAGCAGGTACATCGCCCCGAGAATGAGGCCCAGGGTCGCCACCCCCCCCCACACTGGGAATGCCTCGAAGCCTCCCATAATGCTCATGAACTCCGAGACGAAGACCGCAAGCCCCGGCACTCCCATCGCCGCCAAAGCCCCCAAGGCCAAGAGCCCGCCGACCCACGGCATCCCGGCGGCTAGGCCGCCCATCTCGTCGATTCGGCGCGTCCCGGTCCGGCTCGCGATGATCCCGGCAAGGATAAAGAGGAGTGCCGAATACAGCCCATGCGTGACCTGCTGCATCACCGCGCCGTTGATCCCGACGGCATTCCCGGAGGCGACCCCGAGCAGGATGAAGCCCAAAGTGCCGATCGAGGAGTAGGCGACGAGCGCCTTCAGGTCCGGCTGCAAGAACGCCACGAAAGAGCCGTAGATGATGTTCACGACCCCGAAGATCGCCAAGAACGGCAAAAACGGCTCGACTCCCTGCGGCAAGAGCGGGACGGCTATCTTGATCAGGCCGTACGTCCCGAGCTTCGGCAAAATGCCCGAGAGCATCACGTTCGTACTCGTCGGGCTCGAAACGTACACGTCGAGGAGCCAGCTATGCAGCGGCACCGCCGGCACCTTCACGAGGAGCCCGAAGAGTATCGGTACCGCCACGGCGACTTGAGCGGTTCGCGAGAGCGCACCGCTCTCTTGCAGCGCCTCGATCGAGAAGTTCGGCCCCGAGAGCATCCCCAGGGCCAGGAAGCCCGCAAGCATAGTAGTGCTCCCCAGGAAAGTGTAGATGAAGAACTTGATCGCCGCCGGGCGCCTATTCTCATCCCCCCAAATGCCAACGAGCAGGTACATCGGGATCAGCGTGATCTCGAAGAAGACGTAGAACAGGATTAAATCCTGCGCTGCGAACACCCCGAGCATCCCGAGCTCCGCAACGAAGAGTATCGCGAAGTATTGTCTCGGGTTCTCTCTGATGTCCCACGAGGCGACCACGGCGATGAGCGTGAGAAGGGCAGAGAGGAAGAACATCCCGAACCCCAATCCGTCGAGCCCCACCCGGTAACCGATGCCCAAAGAGGAGATCCAGTCGAAGCTCTGCGTGAGCGCCGAAGCCTCACGAAGGTCACCGCCATAGGCGAAGTAGACGTAGAGGACGAGCAAGAGAGGCACCGCCGCGATCCCCAAAGCGGAGTAGCGGACGGTCCTCTCGTCGGCGTTCCTTAAGAGAAGCATTAGGAGGACGCCCAAGAGCGGGAAGAAGATAGTAACGGTGGTGATCACAGTCGCGCCCCCACTGCCACGGCGACCAGCGCGATACCCGCGATCAGGGCGACCGTCAGGAACGCGTACTGGGCCCCGACTATGACCCCGAGGATCAGTACGCTGATCAGTATGAACAGGGCGTAGTTCTGCGCCCCGCCGCTCTGCAGCGGCCTGAGCCTCTCTCCAATACCCGAGGCGCCCCGACCGACGCCCGTGACGAACCTGCCCAAAGCCCGCTGGTCGAACTCCCGGACAAAGCGACCGACCGCCATCGCCGGTCGCACGAAAAGAGCTCCGTAGAGCGCGTCGAAGTACCAGCCGTTGTCTAAGAAGGCGTACAGGCCCGAGAACCTGCGTGAGAGCGCCGTAGCCCGCTCGGGCTTGGGCACATAGAGCGCGTAGGCAAGCGCAATACCCCCGACTCCCACCACGACCGAGATTGCCGCGAGCACGTAGCTAAACGGATGCGGCTCCAGCCCAAGCACCTCAGCGGCGAACGTGCTCGGAGCGACGAGCTCGCCGAAGTAGTCCCTCAGCGGCGTGCCGACGAGGCCGCTCACGACCGCGAGGAAGGCCAGGATCACCATCGGGCCCGTCATGATCCCCGGCGACTCGACCGCCTCCCGCGCCCCTTCGGTCTGTGGCTCGCCCATGAACGCAACGAAGATCGCCCGGAAGATGTAGAAAGCCGTGAGGAACACCGTAAGAAGAGCCATCGCGTAAAGTACGTAGAAGTGCTCCTCGAAGGCGGAGCCGATTATGGCTTCCTTTGACCAGAAGCCCGAGAAGGGGAAGATCCCCGCGAGCGAGAGCCCCGCGGCGACCATGGTCCAGAAAGTTATGGGCATCCTTCTCCGTAGGCCCCCCATCTCGAAGATGTTGTAGCTGTTCATCGCGGTGATGATGCTGCCGGCGCCCAGGAAGAGGAGCGCCTTGAAGAACGCATGGTTGTAGAGGTGGAACATCCCCGCCGTGAACGACCCGATCCCCAACGCCAGCATCATGTACCCGAGCTGCGAAACGGTCGAGTAGGCGATGACCCGTTTTATGTCCTTCTTGGTCAGCGCCATCGTCGCCGCCATGAGCGCCGTGAAGCCGCCGATGTACGCTACCACGAGCATCGCGGTCTCGCTCTGTACGAAGATGTCGTAGGTGCGCGCGACGAGGTAGACGCCAGCCGCGACCATCGTGGCCGCGTGGATGAGCGCGGAGACCGGCGTCGGACCCTCCATCGCGTCCGGGAGCCAGACGTGCAGCGGAAACTGAGCGCTCTTGCCGATGGCGCCTATGAAGACCAGCACCACCGCCACCGTGAACAAGGAACCGCCGATAAAGCCGGCCTGGGCCGCCTGGGTGATGCCCTCGAAGGAGGTCGTCCCCGTCGCCCGCCAGAACATGATGATCCCGGCGAACAGTGCCGCGTCCCCGATGCGCGTCACGATAAACGCCTTCGTCGCCGCCTTCGCCGCCGAAGGCTTCTCAAACCAGTGCCCGATCAGGAGGTAAGAGCAAAGGCCGACCAGCTCCCAGAAGACGTACAGCTCTATGAAGTTCGGTGCCAAGACGAGGCCGAGCATCGAGGCAGTAAAAAGGTTCAAGACGGCGTAGTACCAGGCGAAGCGCTTGTCGCCCTGCATGAAAGCCCCGGAGTAGAGCTGGATCATCAGGCTCACGAAACACACCACGACGAGCATCATCGCCGCCAGCCCGTCGATGTACACCCCCATCTGGAAGGAGCCACCCTCCCCAAGGTCGATCCAATTGACCGCGAAGTCGATCGGTCCGTCACCCTGGAGGACGAAGAACAGCGCGAAGCAGGAGAAGACCAGTGAGGTCGCGACCCCGAAGATGGCGACGAACTGTGCCCCTTCCTTAAGGTAGCGCCCGAAGAGCGTCAGAACGAAAAAGACCAGCAATGGAAGGCCCGGGATGGCCGCGATGATCAGCTGTTGTCCGACGGTCTGCGCCATCTCACCCCTTCATGAGGTTCACTTCGTCCACGTTAACCGTCCTGCGCGTGCGGTACACCGCCAGGGCTATCGCGAGCCCCACCGCGACCTCCGCGGCGGCGACGGCGATCACTAAAACTGCGTAACCGACCCCCGCCCCACCTGCGTCCGGTAGGTAGTCCGCGAACGCCACGAGCGAGAGGTTGACGGCGTTAATCGTAAGCTCGATGCACATAAAGACCACCACGGCGTTGCGCCGGATCAGCGCTCCCCACACCCCGATGGCGAACATGATCGCCCCAACCACCAGGTACCCTTCTAAGGGGACCGTCGCGTTCAGCGCGTCCAGAAACTGCTGCACCTGGGGCGTCATTACTCCTCCACCCCCTGCCGGTCGACTTCCTCGCCGGTCTTGCGACGGCTGATCACGATCGCCGCGATGATCGCTACCAAGAGTAGTACCGAGATCACCTCGAAGAGCAACCCGAAGATCGGCGGCGCCCCGTTCACCCCGAGCAGGATCTCGCCCAGAGCCGCGACCTCCCGCGGCCCGTTGCCCGGCTCCGTCCCGGCCCAGTCCGGTATGCTCAAGACATAAGCCAAAAAAGCCCCGACCCCGAACATGACGGACAAACCGGTCCAGAACTGCCGGTTAATGATCAACCTGAATCGCCTGACCTGCGGTCGCTGGGTGAACATGATCCCGAACAGGATCAAGACCGTTATAGCTCCAACGTAGATCAAAACCTGAAACGCCGCTAGCGCCGGGGCGTTGAGCATCACGAAGAAGCCGGCGACCCCTAAGAAAGAGGCCGACATGAACAATGCCGAGTGAACGACGCTGCGGCTCAAGACCACCCCGAGCGCCGAAAGTAGGGTCATCGAAGCCAGAAAGGCGAACGCGATGATCAAGGCCCTTCGTCCCGTTCGGTTACGGCACGCTGGACGGTTTCGGGACGCTGGTCTACGGTCTCGGGGGCTTTTTTGGCGACCTTTTTCTTCTTTTTGATGGCGGGCTTGGGGTCCACCGTCGGGTCGACGGGCCGCTCGCCGAACTGCCTCGCGAGCTCTAGGCGGTCGTAAGCCTGGACCTCGTACTCCTCGGTGTGGTAGATACAGTTGACCGGGCACACCTCCACGCACATACCGCAGTAAAGGCAGCGCGAGTCGTCGATCATGAATCCTACCGAGTAGGGCCTAGCCTTGCCGGAGCCATCCACGTCGCGCTTCTCCATCTGGATGGAGATGCAGTGGTCCGGGCAGACCCTCATGCACTGCAGACAAGAGATGCAGCGGTCCATGTCTACCGTCAGCAGCCCGCGGCTGCGTTCGGGGAGCGGGCGCTTGTACTCGGGGTACTGGCGCGTGATCTTCTTCTCGAAGAGATGCTTGAGGGTGATCCCCATCCCCTTCAAAATTCCCTGTCCTAACTGAGGCATACTACGAGCCCTCCTCTATCCGAAAATCGACGGGAACGCCAGCACCGCGCCGGCAGTGACGAACAGCCAGAAAATGGTAAGCGGGACCAGAACCTTCCAGCCGAAGTCCATCAGCTGGTCCATGCGTAGACGCGGCAAGGTCCAGCGTATCCACAGGAAGGTAAACATGAGGAGCGCCGTCTTGAGACCGAGCCAGATCCAGTTGAAGTTCCCGAGGTCGAGAAACTCGAGCGGCGGCTGCCAGCCCCCGAAAAATACCGTAGCGCTGACCGCCGACATCAGGCCCATCAGGCCGAACTCGGAGGCTTGGATCATGGCCCAGGTCATCCCGGAGTACTCGACCATGAACCCACCGACGATCTCGCTCTCCCCCTCCGGCAGGTCGAACGGAATCCGCTTTACCTCTGCGATCCCGGCGACGAAGAACGCGATGAGCATCGGGAACTGCGGCAAGAAGTACCAATTCCAGAACCCGCCATCCTGCGCGTTTACCACATCGACGAGCGACAAACTCCCGGCGAGTATCGCGACCCCGAGCAAGCTCAAGATCAGCGGCACCTCGTAGGAGATCAGCTGACCCGCACCCCGGAGAGCGCCCAGGAGCGAGAAGTTCGACCGGCTCCCGTAGCCCGCCATTATCACCCCCAAGGCCCCGATGGACGTTATAGAGATGAAGAACAGCAGCGCGATGTTCAGGTCCGCGACGACTACCCCGGGCGCGAACGGCACCACCAGCCAGATGACCGGCGCCGGGAGGAACATGGCGATGGGCGCCGCGAGGAAGACCCAGCGGTCCGACCCGCTCGGCGACAGGTTCTCCTTGGTAAACAGCTTGACCATATCCGCCGCCGGCTGGAGCAAGCCCCTTGGGCCCACCCGGTTCGGCCCGTGCCTGAGCTGTATGTACCCGGCCACCTTCCGCTCGGCCAGCGTGAGGATCGCCGCCAGGTTCAGGCTCAAGAATAGTATCGCCCCGAAGGAGATCAAAAAACGCCAGGGCTCCTGGTCGAGGTACTCGAGCAGCGCGCCCATTACTTATCCCAGGATCCGGAGACGGGATCCACGATGCCCATGATCGGCATGACGTCCGGCAGGTAGTGGCCGGGGATGATCTCTTGGAGGAGCTGCATGTTCACGGTGCACGGGGTCCGGTAATGGACCCGGTAGGGGATGTCCGACCCGTCGGAGACCACATGCACCGCATACTCTCCCCTGGGGCTCTCGACCCTGCCGAAGCCCTCTCCCTCGGGTGGACGCACCCGGCGGCTCACGTCCCCCATGACCTCGCCTTCGGGCAGCTTCTCTAAAACCTGCTTGATAATCCTGACGCTCTGCCAGATCTCCCCGAGCCTCACCCGGTACGAAGCCTCAGCGTCGCCCTCGGTGTCGGTGATGACATCGAACTCCACGTTCGGGTACCAGCCGTACGGGTAGTCGCGCCGGACGTCGAAGTCCACCCCGGTGCATCGCAAAGGAGGCCCGGTCAGGCCCATCTCGATTGCCTTCTCCTGCGTGATCTTCCCGACGCCGCGGGTGCGGGCGACGAAGATCTCGTTTCCCTCGATGAGGTCCACGAAGTCTCTCTGGATGTTCGCCTCTATGCTCTCGACGCGCTCCCAAATCCTCTCGGGTATATCCTCTGGCAGGTCAGCCTTCACCCCGCCGATGCGAATGTAGTGGAACATCATCCTGGCGCCCGTGACCGCCTCGAAGATATCCTGTATCCGCTCCCGCTCCCGAAACCCGTACAGGATCGGCGTGAAAGCCCCAAGCTCCAGCAAGAGGAAGCCTATGGACGGGGTGTGGCTTGCCAGGCGCATGAGCTCGCACATGAGGACGCGTATCGCGTCCGCGCGCGGCGGTACCTCGACGTCCAGCAGATCCTCCACGGCGAGGCAATAACCGTGCTCCATATGCATGTTGCCTAAGTAGTCTATGCGGTCTGTAATCGGGACTACCGCCGGGTACGTCCGGTTCTCGGAGATCTTCTCCTTGCTGCGGTGCAGATAGCCCATGATGGGATCGCAGCGCACTATCGTCTCCCCGTCGAGCTCCAGGATGAGCCGCAAGAGGCCGTGCATCGACGGGTGCTGGGGGCCCATGTTCATGTCTATAGTCTCGAGGCCGAACTCGTCCCGGACATCCGGGTTCGCCAGCCGCCCGCTCTTCTGGCCGCTCAAGGCAGCGCTCTCAGGCCTACGCTCTTCTCTTAGCATCTCCTACCTCAGCCCCTCGAAGGTACGCTTGGTGTTGATCTCGAAGCTCTTGAGCAGCGGGTGGTGGTCGAAGTGGTCCTGCCACATGTACACCCGCCGGAGGTCCGGGTGCCCATTGAAGGCCACCCCGAACATGTCGTAAGCCTCCCGCTCGTGCCAGTTGGCGGTGGGATAGATCCCCGTCACCGAGTCTATGACCGGCTCCTCGCCCTCGATCTTGGTCTTGACCCGCACGATCCCGCCGCGCAAGTCAAGCAGCTCGTACGTAAGCTCGAAAAACCCCTCCCGGTCCACGACCGTGATGTACGAGAGGTGCAAGATCCCTAAAGACTCCCGCGCCGTCGCCAAAACGGCCGGAACGATACTGGGTTCGACCACGAGCCGCACCGCGTTCCCTGCGACCGACGCCTCCTCGAGCCCGTGCCGGCCGCGAAAACCCTCGAGGTAGCGCTCTAGTCTACCTTCCAGCTCGCCCTGGGGCAGCGTTAGGCCCATCTTCTAGCCCTCGTCCTTCGACGTGTCGGGCTTCTTGGCGGAGTAGTCAGCGCTCCCCTTCGGGCTCGCTGGCTCCTCTTGTCCGCCGTCCTGCTCGGCTGGCTCCTTCTCTGGGATCCATCCAACGTCGGTCATGGCGGCAGGCGGCATGCCCTTGCGCTCGAAGACGTAGGTGCGCTTCACGGGCTTTATGCCCTCGAAACGCGGGGCCGTGCCCTCGCTGATGTTCGTGTACTCCCTTTCGGGGAGGTACTCGAGGAACTCGCCGTCCTCAGTGACGAGGGCGGGGCGCGGCTTCTCGTAGCCGACCTGCTGTTCTCGTTCGACTTTCTTCTGCAGCGTCATGACCCCGAAGATGAGCGCTTCGGGACGCGGCGGACAGCCCGGCACGTAGACGTCCACGGGAATGACCCTATCCGCCCCCATGAGGACTGAGTAGCCGTCGAGGAAAGGGCCGCCCGAGATGGCGCAGACGCCCATCGCGATGACCCACTTGGGCTCGGGCATCTGCTCGTAGAGGCGCGTCATACGCTCGGCCATCTTGGTGGAGACGGTGCCGGAGACGATCATGACATCCGACTGCCGTGGCGAGGGGGGGAAGAAACCGGCCCCGAAGCGGTCGAGGTCGTTGTGGGACATGCCGGTGGCCATCATCTCAATCGCGCAACACGCCAGACCGAACTGCAGGGGCCAAAGGGAGTTCTTCCTGGCCCAGTTAAAGA
>JALZFJ010000294.1 GCA_030867425.1 Actinomycetota bacterium
AGCTCGGCGAGGCCGTGGTCGTCCACGCCGGCGACAACGTACCCTTCACAGCCGAGCAGTTCGACGAGATGATGGGGCTGCTTGAAGACGTACCCAAGGTCGTGATCGTGAACGTGAAGGTCCCGCGTCCCTGGGAACAGTCAAACAACGAGGTGCTGGCCGACGGGGTGCGGCGGTATCCAGACAAAGCCGTTCTCGTCGACTGGCACGCCGCAAGCGCCGGCAGGCCTGAGCTCTTCGTGGAAGACGGGATCCACCTTCAGCCTGAGGGCCAGCAACTCTACGCCAACCTGATCGCCGCACACCTCGAAGCCCCCTAGAAGGAGCCCGGTGGCGTCGATCTTCCCCGAGCCGAAGATCCCGACGTTCTTGCATTGTCTCCTTTCAGGTTCTTTCGAGCGCCGCCATCTCCTCATCCGTGAGTTCCAGCGCGGCGGCCGCCACGTTCTCCTCCAGGTGTGAAACCGAGGAGGTGCCCGGAATGGGCAGCATCGCGGGCGAGTGTTTGAGGAGCCAGGCGAGCGCCACCTGGGAAGGCGTGGCATCGTGGCGGGCAGCGATCTCGTTGAGGGGACCGCCAGGCCTCGCGAGCCTACCCTTGGCGAGCGGGTACCAGGGTATGAACCCCACCTCCTCCCGCTCACAGGCCTGCAGCACCGCCTCCGAGGACCGGTCGGAGAGGTTGTAGCGGTTCTGGACTGAGGCTATGGGCACGATATCTATGGCGATCTCCAGCTCCCGCACCCCCACGTTCGAGAGGCCGACATGCCGGATCTTGCCCTCCTCTCTCAGCAGCGCCAGGGCCCACACGAAGTCTTCGAAGGCTATCTTGGGATCGGGAGTGTGCAACTGGTAGAGGTCTATGTGGTCCACCTTGAGCCTACGCAGGCTGCCTTCGCACGCCTCGCGCAGGTGCTCGGGGTGCCCGTCGGGGACCCACCGTCCCCTCGGGCGTGTGAAGCCGCCTTTGGTGGCGATGACTAAGTCCTCCGGGTACGGGTGCAGCGCTTCAGCGATCAGGCGCTCGGAGATCTCAGGGCCGTAGGAGTCGGCGGTGTCGATAAGGTTCACGCTAAGTTCGATCGCCCGCCGGAGCACGTGGCGGACCTCCTCGGGGTTCTCCGGTTCGCCCAAAATCCCCCGTCCCGTCAGGCGCATGGCGCCGAAGCCCAGGCGGTTGACGACGAGGTCTTCTCCGAGGGCGAACGTGCCGGCGGCCGTTGCGCCCGCTCCAGCATCTTGATCGGTCATGCGCCTCCCTTCCGTTTCGCATCGATCGTACCGTCGGACGCCTCCGCTGGTCGGCGTGTAGTTATGAACCCAACGTCGCACAGGGTAAACAGGAGGGCCGGGGTACTAACCGGGGGCCACCTCCCTCTGCGTACTCATCCAACCTAACAGTTATTAACCTTCAGTCAATTCCCGCTATTTACCAGAACCTCTACTGGAGCCCGCTCGTAGAGGCTAGGGAGAAATACTGCTAGGCCAGTTCCTATCACTAAGTACCTGTACCCCAGGACCGCCGCCAACTCCCGCAATGGAGACTATGGCGGCGCCCGCCTCTTGGGCCGCACTTAGCCAGGCGGCGGGTCCTCTCGCGGGGTGTCGGTCGCAGGTGCTTCCCCTCGCCTTTCGGGCCGCTCCTCACCGGGTAGTGGGGCTTCGCGCGGGGTGTCGGACGGCAGAACCTCGCTTCTCGGAGCCTCCGCCGGCGTCCCCACGTCTTCGCCCTCCATCGGGGCGTCTGGCGCAACGGCCTCCGTCTCTGCGATCAGGTCTTCATCTGGGAGCGGGACCGTACTCTGCGGCACGCGCGGCACATTGGACATCGGAGGTATTTCCTCGGCAGTCGCGTCAGCCTCGTCCGCCGGGATGTTAGTCCCACCCTCAGCATCTGCCGATCGCGGCGAGGCTTCTTCCGGCCTCGATGAGGTCGTAGTTTCCCTCTGCACGCCCTTCGGGGGAGCTTGCGGCGGGGTGCCCGACGGGACTTCTTCCGTCCTCGGCGGCGGTGCCTCCTCCGTCGTTGGGATCTCTCCCGCCTTTTCTGGCGGAACCTCTTCCGGCGTCGGTGGCACCTCTCCTGCGCTCGGCGTTGCCTCTTCCCTTATAGGTTCCGTCCCTGGGAAATCACCGGGCGGCTCTGGTCTTGACGGTGTGGCCTCTTCCGTCCTTGCTATGGGTTCTTCCGGCCTTGGCCTGGCCTCTTCCGTTCCCGGTCTTATGCTGGAAGGCTCTGTCCTCGACGGGGCTTCCGGTTCCACCATGCCCTCCGGCGGGATCTCGGTTCCGGTTTCGGTGGTGCCCGGCATAGTAACGCTGCTCCTTATGCCCAAAAACCCTTTCGCCCGCTCAGCCAGCCTACTCTGCGTCGATTGCGCTTCCCGGAAGAAGGCAGCAAGCTCGTCCTTGCCAGCCGCCTCGGCGTCTACCATATATGTCTCGCAGCTCTCGGCCCCGTGTAGGGCATGGTAGAGCACGCTAATGAGGTTGTAATGCTCGTCGCGGGTTCCAGTAGTCTGCTCTCCGGGATCCATCCGTCTTGGTGCGTAACTTCCTGGTTCTGGATACATTCCTTCTTCTCCTTTCATTACCCCTTCGTCCTTGAATGTGGCGTACCCGGCCCAGGTGGTGCATAAACGAACTGGCTAGCTCCGGGAACCGCTGTGAGATCGGCTATGGTTCCGCCTTGTATCCCTCTACCCCAGCCAGGCGGAGATATAGGGCTTAGAGGCAACGGAGCAGCCCCTACCTGCTCTATGTGGGCGCATGCTCTTGACACCTACGTTCTTTGCAGCCATTTATCAAAGTGTTAATCAACCTGAAAAACCACGCATTAAGGGGGCGGCGATACTTTGAAGGGGGGTCGCCGCCCAGCCTCCAAGATATACAGTCAATAAAGTTCTCAGAACAAGAGCAGCAGAGCGACGGTCAGCAGTAGGGACAAGACGAAGAGCTGTTCGGAGAAGATGCACAGAACGGCGGAGGGGGTCAGTAAACCAGGAGGTAAGTCGCGGAACAGGCGTAATCGCGGTAACCAATTAGGCCGGGGTGCCTAAGGGCTCCGGCCTAATTGGTTGCCCTATGCCGCTAACCTGGCTCGCTCAGTTGCGCTTGAACCCGGATCTCCACGTTGCCCTTCAAGGCGATAGAGACGGGGCACTCCTGTGCGGCCTCCTGAGCGGCGCTCTCGAACTCCTCGTCTCTCACACCGGGTACCTCGCCGCGCACGTTTAAGTCTATGGCAGTGATCTTGAGCTGCTCGTCGTCCAAAGTAGATACAGCCTCCACCTCAAGCCTTACAGGAGGCACATCCTTCCGGGCCAGGTTGGCAGAGAGTGCCTGCGAAAAGCAGGTAGCGTGGGCGGCGGCTATTAGCTCCTCGGCGCTCGTCTTGCCACCTGGGCTCTCGACTCGGGAGGCCCAGGTTACAGGGATCTCTTCGATCGCCTTGCTGCTATCTCCCGTCAGGCTTCCGTTGCCGCTCGCGAGATCTCCCTCCCACACCACATGCGCCTTGCGTTCGACGTTGGCCATCTCCTTCTACTCCTTCTCCTCGCTCGCCCGGCGGTCTTTGTAAGCCGTTATACCCACTAATCTTCGCCGCAAAAACAGCTCCAAAAAGGAGCCGGAGCCGCTAGAGTAAGGACCTCATCTCAGTCAACCCGGCGAGGTACAGCGACACACCCAAGGGCTGACATACGCCTGGCAGCCAATACCGCAAGTACCGGGCGGGGCGGCTACGGTTATCCCAGTACGCTCTCCTGCTGGCCCGTAGCTCTCCCCGGCCTACCCTCCGGGCTAGAGCCTCACCTTACACCGCCGGGGCCTCTTCGCACCTCGCGAGTGCTGACTCTGCCAGCTTTTGACCGAGCGGAGCCGCGAGGGGTTCTTCGTCACGATTAGGGACCGAAAAGTTGGGCTGCAGACATTAAGATCCTATGCTCTCCTTCCCCTACTGCCCCTCCTATCACCCGCAAAGAGCCGGTAGAGAGCTAGCAGTACGACCGACCCAAGAGTGGCCACCAGGATCGACCAGATGTTGAACCCGGTTACACCGACGCCTCCCAGGAGATTTACCAACAACCCACCAACGATCGCGCCCAACATCCCTATAACTATCGTCAGCAGGAAGCCCTCGGGATCCCTCCCCGGCATGATCAACTTGCCCAGGATCCCGGCGATAAGCCCGACCACGATCCAGGAGATGATACCTATCTCCATCTTCTTGTCCTACTTCTCCAAGCACGACTACTCAAGCAAAACCTGTTTATTCGCAGATTGGAAGTGCAGAGAACCTCACTTCGCGCTTAGAAGGCCTAGGGCGTATCGGCGATGTTTGAGTCTCCTGGAGCTAGAGAACCCCCGATACGCCGGGACTCCTCGTGGCTCACAGAGGTTGTTAATCCTTCGTGGAACCTACCTCACTGCAAGTCCAAAGCCGCCGGGCCTTTTGTGCTAGTCTCCTCACCATGTTGTCTATGCTCGGATTCTTCCTGTTGGTCCTTCTGATGGTTT
>JALZFJ010000321.1 GCA_030867425.1 Actinomycetota bacterium
ATCAAAAATTAACGGCTACCAGCTGCTACACCGGCAAGTACTCCGGGTTCTCGGGGAGGTCTCCGCCGGGTAGAGCGTCGCGGCGGGCGAGGAACCAACGGCTCAAAGGCGTATCGGGTCCAGCTTCTTCGGCGGCTTTGGCAAGGCCCGCGCGCAGCTCTCCCAGAAGGACAGGGCGTTCTCCATATGGGATCATCTCGAGCTCAGCCGCGAGGGCGGCGTCGACGAATTCGCCCCAGGGCCGCGACTCCGGGTTCTCGGGGTTCGGGGGGGCGGCGAAGGCGGCTTTCACCTCCTCGGGGAGCGTGGTGGACCCTATTAGGTCTGCGCGATCCAGGTCTGCGCGATCCGCCCTCTCCGCGAGATCAGAGTCGAGGTAGCGGCGGGCGGCGAAGAGCAGGAGCCTGCTGGAGACGGTTCGCTTCTCCCAAGAGGCGGCGACCGCCCCCCAATCTACGAAAGATGCACCGAAGAGTTCCTGAAGATCCATACCTGATTATTCTATCCTGATTAAGTCCTTAGGCGGCCTGTTGGTCGCCTGAAGGTGCCGGCCTTATGCACACCTCCGCGAGCTGTGCCCGGACACTTTGGCCGAGCGTTGCGCCCCCTCGCCGATCTCTCGACCCGACCCCGGTTACGCATCAGTCGTCTTAGGAGGTTAGTAGGAGAAGCGGCGCGAAACAGGGAACGAGGCGTGCGCAGAGGGGGAGGCGCAGCGAACCCGTGGAGCTGACGTTCTACTACGCCCTGATGCTCTGGCGCGTCTTCCTTGAGGCGCGCAGGTAACGCCGGGAACGTGAAGGGAAGGTCCGCGTCGCCTACAGACCTGGCCCCGCAAAACGAGGCCAGTACCCCGAAAGCAGAGGGACTGTAGCCCCTAATCCTGGTATAGTGCGAGCGAGGTCGAAGGTAGGGTCTGCAGTAACCGAAGCGCCGACCCGTCAGGAGGGGCGGAATTAATCGTTGCGGCGGGCCCGAGGAAAGAAAGGCGGGCGCTAACGGATGGCCCAAGAAGGAACGGGAACGGTCAAGTGGTTCAGTGACGAGAAGGGCTATGGCTTCATCGTCCCGGACGATGGGAGCGAGGATCTCTTCGTGCACCACACGGGCATAGCTGGCGGCGGGTTCAAGTCTCTCGAGGAGGGCGAGATGGTCTCTTTCGAGGTTGTCCGGGGTAGGAGGGGATTGCAGGCCGAGAACGTCACAAAGGTTTCGGGCGGACAGGGTACCGGGGCGAAGACCGTAGAGGTGCCGGCGGAGGTGGGGACGGCTGCCCGCGTCCTCGTCAGGCACTTCGACCCCGAGGAGCTTTACGAGGCGATGGTGAGGGAGGCCGGGAGGGCGTAAACCAATCTTCGAGCACCGCCCCCAATGGACCTCGGAGAGAGTACCGCTAAAAGTTGACGGGAAGGAAGAGCCAGGACCACTTACGGAAGTTGCCTCAGCAAAAAGTCTTAGGGCTGCAACTACCGATCTGCGTAAAGGCGCTCCTCCTTACTGGCCGGCGCACGTTGCTTACGAATACGGGACATCGGCCTGGTTAGGCTGCTCCACGATGCTCGCGCGGAAGAAGTCGCCATCGTTAGTGGTGGTGCAGCAGTAAAGATCAATTGTTTTGACCAGCATGGTACACGGCCTCAAGCCGGATCGTGTGCGCTTCGGTGGGTAAACCCTCGACGACGATAGAGTCGTCGACGAACGCGTTGTGGCTGTCTCGCTCGTTGATAAAGGCTTTCAAGTACCCTAAGATGTTACGGTCGACCATGACGTTCGTGCCGCTCAACCGGTGAGACCAGGCTGAGGCGGAGGTCCGGAACGCAGAGCCACTGGTCGAATCGGGAGCTTCCCGCCCCTGCTAGTGTATAGCGTTTTACAGAGCAGATGAACCGCAACAGCACCGGCATGCTAACGCTTATGCAGGAGGCGTTCTCTGCAAGTAGCACGCACTGACGATGCTGATGGGCCAATAACAGGGCAAACCGCTGTAGGCACCTCTTCACCCGCTCGAAGTGGACCTCTCGCATCATCGACACCAGCAAGGCGCTGAACGCGCGTTTGTAGGTTGGGGAGTCATTCTTCTGGACTTCGATCCAAGTTCCTCCCGTAGAGCTCTGCGTAGGTGTCACGGGCCTCTAGCACTTCCTCGACGTAAGCTCGGGTCTCCTCAAAGGGGATGTCACCTCCCGCGTCGAAAAGCCCTTCCGATATCCAGGCATCCACCTGACCTTCTCCCGAATTGTACGCCGCCAGGACCAATCTTTCATCGCCCTCATAGCGGTCTTGCAGGTAATTTAGGTACCAGGTGCCCATCCCGATGTTCGTCTTCGGGCCCCGGTAGTCCCCGGTTATGCCGCTCCGCTCGGAGATGAAGCGGGCCGTCTCCGGCCGGATCTGCATCAGCCCGTACGCCCCTTGCGACGACTCCACCTCTTCGTCGAAGTTGCTCTCCGTCCGGATCACTGCCGCCGTAAGAGCCGGCTCGACCCCGTGCTCCACAGAAACGGACCTGATGGTCTCCTCGTGCTCCAGAGGATGCGTGAACCGTCTGATGGCGTCGTCGAGGCGGGGGAGAAGAAGTAGCGCGAAGAGAACGAGGGCCAAAACAACGAGCAGGATCGTTCCGCGGCCGCGTCGGGGCGACCATCCGTGCCTGTTACGCTTCTCCGGCTCCTCCTTCGCCGCCGCGATTCTGCCCACCAAGCACCCGATCCACGAAATTCCTCGCCTGCTCTTTCAGTCTATCTATGTCGCCGTCGTTTTCCACCACCACGTCTGCCCTTCGAGCCTTCTCTGCGCTGGGGAGCTGGCGCGCTTCTATCGCGCGGCGCTGCTCCTCCCCCACGCTCCGCTTCTCCGCCCACTTCTTGCGGCGCTCTTCCGGGGTCACCACGGCGACGGTGACATCGAACCGCTCGCTACCCCCACCCTCGAAGAGGAGCGGTATCTCGGTCACGAAGAGACCCGCATCCGAAGCCGCGGCGCGCCGGTCCGTCTCCTCGCGCACCCGTGGGTGCAGGATCTCCTCGAGATCCCGCAACGCCTCTGCGTCACCGAAGACCTCTTGACCCAGAGACTCGCGGTCTATGCCCCTCTCGCCGCGCACGTGTTCTCCGTACCGTTCCACCACGGCGTCTATGGTCTTCTCATCCTCGGCGAGGAGCTCGTGTACGACCTCGTCGGAGGAAACGGTCTCAGCGCCCAATTCCCCGAGAACCTCTACGAAGGTGCTCTTGCCGGAAGCCAAAGGGCCGGTGACGGCTATCGTCACCGGCCCTTGTTCAGGAGGCTTCCCTTGTGGAGGATTTGCAGCTATCTGTTCTCCAGGTCCAGGTCACTGAGCTTGTCGAAGACGCCGGTCCGGAGACCATCGCCGACCCGGTCGCCGCGATCGCGGTCTTTATCGCGGTCGCGATCACGCTCCCTGTCGCGCGAGCCGCGCGGCTCGTCGTAGTCGCGGCGGAAACGGTCCTCTCGACGCGGGCGATCCTCGCGGTCGCCCTCTTCCTCGCGCTCCTCCTTCTTCGGGCGCAGGGAGAGCGAGAGGCGGCGACGCTTGGCGTCCACGTCGATGATGCGGGCCTCCACCTCGTCGCCGCTGCGCACGATCTCGTCCGGCGTCTCGACGTGGTGGTCGGCCAGCTCGGAGATGTGTATGAGGCCTTCCACGCCCTCGGCGACCTCAACAAAGGCCCCGAAGGAGACCAGCTTCGTGACGCGCCCGTTGATCGTCTCCCCGACGTTGACCCTTTCGACGATCTCCTGCCAGGGGTCCTTCCTCGTCTGCTTGAGGCCTAAGGAGATCCTCTCCCGGTCCCTATCAACCTCAAGGACCTTGACCTGGACCTCCTCGCCGACTTCGACGACCTCACTCGGATGATCCACGTGGTTCCACGAGAGCTCCGAGATGTGTATGAGGCCGTCAATCCCTTCGAGGTCCACGAACGCCCCGAAGTCCACCAGGTTCGAGACCGTCCCTGTTATGACGTCGCCCTCCTGTAGAGTGGTGAGGATGCGGTGCCTCTCCTCCTTGCGCTCCTCCTCGAGGACCGCCCGGCGACTCAAGACCACGTTGTTGCGGCTCCTGTTCAGTTCGATGACCTTACACGCCAGGCGCTGGCCCAGAAACGAGTCGAGGTTCCTCACACGCCGTATGTCCACGAGGCTCGCCGGCAAAAACCCACGCAGGCCAATATCTATGATGAGCCCCCCCTTGACCACCTCGATGACAGGACCCTCGACAGTGTGCTGCTCGGCGTGGGCTTCCTCTATCCGGTTCCACGCCTTCTCGAAGGCCGCTCTCTTGGCCGAGAGGATGAGCCTGCCGTCCGCATCCTCCTTCTGGAGGACCAGGGCCTCTACGTGCTGACCCAGCTCCACGATCTCGTGTGGGTCCGCGCCTTTGCGGATGGAGAGCTCGTTGGCGGGGATGAGCCCCTCCGACTTGTAGCCGATGTCCACAAGGACCTCGTCCATATCTATGCGGACGACATCTCCCTCCACAATATCGCCGTCCTTGAAGTCGATGAGGACCGATTCGTCTACGGGGACGATCTCCCCGTTCTCTTCTTTGAAGAAGTCCTTCATCGTTAGTTCGCGTGTAGTAGCGTTTTCGGTAGTGTCCGTCATGTACTAGTTGCTTTCCTTCTCTCTTACTTGTCCGAAAGATTATACAAGAATAATCCGCACGAAGCCCTCAGCTCCGCAAAAGGGGACGCACCCGCCCCCACCGCTCCCCGATCTTCACCTCGACCTCCAGGGGCGGGCGCAGGTCATAGGCAGCGATCATTCTCTCGACCGCGAGGGCTGCGATCTCGTCCGCATACTCGGCATCCACGTCGAAGACGAGCTCGTCGTGCACCTGCATTAGCATGTCAGTCTTGAAGGCGGGCAGCCGTGGTGCGAGGTCCACCATCGCCACCTTGATGATGTCGGCGGCCGTTCCCTGAACCCGCGCGTTGAAGGCGATGCGCTCCCCGAGCTTCCGGACGTTCTTGTTCTGGTTCCTCAGCTCCGGCACGTACCGTCTCCGACCAAAGAGCGTCGTCGCGTACCCGAGCTCCTCCGCTTCCTCCAGCGTCGCCTGGATGAACTGCGTCACCTTCGGGTAGCGCTCCAGGTACCGCTTGATGTACCTCTCCGCCTCCGCCGGGTGGACGTTCCCAAGGCGCATCGCGAGGCCGAAGCCCGAGATGCCGTACAGGATGCCGAAGTTGACCATCTTCGCCCGTCTACGGAGCTCCGGCGTCACGCTCTCGGGCCTGACGTCGAAGACCTCCGAGGCCGTGCGGGTGTGGACGTCCTCTCCGCCCGTGAAGGCCTCGATGAGCGCCGGCTCCCCGGACATGTGCGCCAGGATCCTGAGCTCTATCTGCGAGTAGTCGGCGACCACCAGCCTCCGGCCCGGCGAGGCGGTGAAGGCGTCCCGGATCCTCGTCCCCATCTCCGTACGGATCGGGATGTTCTGCAGGTTCGGTGAGTCGCTGGAGATTCGGCCCGTAGCGGTCGTGGTCTGGTTGAGGGTAGTATGGAGGCGGCCGTCCTCGCCGACGAGGCCAACGAGCCCGTCTATGTAGGTGCCCTTGAGCTTCGCCAGCTCGCGGTAGGCGATCACTCTTTCGGCTATGGGGTGCTCGACCGCGAGCTGCTGCAGGACTTGGGCGTCCGTCGAGTAGCCGGTCTTGGTCTTTCTCACGGGCGGCAGGCCGAGCTCGACGAAGAGTACCTCCCCGAGCTGCTTGGGCGACCCGATGTTGAAAGGATGCCCAACCTCCTCGTAGATCCTGGCCTCCAGCTCCCCGATCCTCTCCTCGATCTCCCGGCCAACCTCCTCTAGCGTCGAGATGTCTACCGGCATCCCGATCCTCTCCATCTCCCCCAGAACGTCCGCGAGCGGCAGCTCCACGTCGTAGTAGAGGCGCGCGAGCGCCATCTCCTCCAGTTCCTCGTTCAAGACGGGCGAGAGCGCGTGGACCAGCACAGCCCGCCGCGCCGACTCCCGGACCTCCAGATCATCGTGCCGGACCTCGATCCCCGCCATCCCACGCTCGGAGGCCAGCGCGTCGAGCTCGTAGCTCCCCAGCCCCGGCTTTACGAGGTATCCCGCGAGGTACGTGTCGAAGTC
>JALZFJ010000339.1 GCA_030867425.1 Actinomycetota bacterium
GAGCAGGCCGTGGGGCACCGGACCTGGGAGGAGTTCCTCACACACGCCTGGGCACCGGCCGAGGATAAGCAGGATTGTTATAAGCCCGGACGCTCTGCTATCCCCTCTCGGCCTAGAGGGTAATCGACCCAAGGTAGTAGACGGCAGGCTCTCCCGGCTGGAAAGCTCAGGAGCGGAGTAGGGATGCGCCCTCTTCTGCTACGAACTTCCCGAGTGCCGCGTAGAGGTTCTCAGCAGTCTTAGAGGTTGCCCGGCGAGGATCTCCGCAGTAGGCTTCCGGCGCTCCTAGCTCCGGAAAGGTCCGGGCCCCGGCGGCCCGCCGCTCAGAAATGTTCCGAGTCTCCCAGTTCGGAGGGAGGGCGCCGAGGGCTCTCCGGTCTACCAGCTCCGGCGCTCTCAGCAGTACCAAGGCCGTCTCCCACTCTCCTGCATGAACGTCATACTCCGGATGCTCCTCCTCTAGCAAATGCAGCAGCCTCGGAAGAGCATGTCCGTACCACCGGGATACCTCCACGAGCGCTTCCGCCTTCCCTGCCTGCTCGGCTCCAGCCCGTAGTGCCGCCAGGTTCTCTTCCTCGGCGTGACCGCTGACTATAAGGGTCCGCCCAAAGCCCGAACGAGCGAGCCCCCGACATATGTCTGCTACAAGTGCCGTCACGACCTCTGCCCGAATTGTGATAGTACCGGGAAAGGGACTGGAAACTTCTGCCAGGCAGTAGGAAAGTACAGGCGCTATGAGACACTCGGTGCCCCGACCTACCAACTCCCGAGCCGCGCGTTCGCAGAGTTCGCGGGCCGCGATGAGGTCGGTTCCTACCGGAAGGTGTGGACCGTGTGCTTCCGGTGGGCCGACCGGTAGCAGGGCGATATCCGTACGGGAAGCGAGGCGCTCAACTTGGGGGTAGGTCATCTGTTCTAGGTAGTTGAGAAGTCCCATCTTAATTATGCTCGCGGTTCGGTGTACCCTTGCTGCCTCTCTTCTTTATCTGGTACAGGCCGCATTAGCGGACCAGTGTCGCGTCCAGTAGAGCCTCGGTTCAAGTTTAGCCATTCTTGTTAGGTGGGATTTTACCGCCATTCCGACTTCGCGGGTACACTTGGCATGACGAGCGAGATGGCCGAAAGCGCTGATAAGGTCGTTGGGCGTGGTATCTTCCACATAGATCGGTCCCCTTCCAAGGAGAGTACATGAAGGTACAGAAGCTGGACCATATAGCGCTCTACATGAGGGACAGGGCCACGGCCGCCGAGTTCCTGACTTCGCACATGTGCTTCCACATAATAGACCGCACGGACCGCTACACTCTTGTCGGTGCCGGAGGCAGGATCGGCAAGCTTACTCTCTTCGACGCCCCGGCGGGCACCACGCCTTCTCCAGGGCTGATAGAGCACATCAACGTCCGTGTCGCGGACCCGGAGTCTGCCGCCGCCCGGCTCCCGAAAGAGGCTGGCGCCGAGCCTCGTGACGGCGGATACCTCTTTACCGGCCCGGAGGGATTGCCGCTGGCGCTGGTTACGGGAGAGGGGAATTTCACGGATTACGATCTCGAAGGCCTGGTCCTGCGCTCTGGCAGCCCGGAAGTGTCCGCGCGCGAGTTTGTGAAGATGGGCTTCGGCTCGGGGGAGGACGCTACGACGGTGAAGGCCGGGGAGTACAGAGTGCGTCTCGTCTCCTACGCGCCGGGCGACGAGACGCAGGGCATGCTCTACCATTTGGGGTGCCTCGTGGACTCCGCACACGACCACCGCAAGGAGGCCGAGGAGCAAGGGTTTGAGATCCAGGACTTCGTAGAGGGCCCGAACACGCTGGCGGTCTTCGTCCGTGGCCCGGAGGGCGTGAGCGTGGAGTACGTGGAGCACAAACCCACCTTCTCGCTGACCTAGGGCCTCCGATGAACCTCATCGTCGTCGGCGGTGGTCTAGCCGGTCTGGTCGCCACCGTCCGAGCCATCGAGCTGGGTGCCCGAACCACCGTCCTTGAGAAGGGCGACCGGCTCGGCGGCTCTTTCGTCTACTCCAGCGGTTACGTCTGGTCTTATAAGGATTTGCACACCTTTCGGCGAGAAGCACGGGGCGGCGACATTGCCCTGCAAAAGCTAATCCTGGAACGGTTTATGCCTGGCCTCGAATGGCTTGAGGAGCTCGGCGCACCCGTTCTTGCGCGAGAGACGGGCAACCCGCTCACTTTCGGCGCTCGATTCGATCCGGAACGGACGGTGGCGACGCTGGCAGAGCACATTACCTCTTTTGGCGGAAGGATACTCTTGCGCACGGCGCTAAGCGGCCTGGTGGAAGGCACAGGAGGCAGGGTAGACGGAGTGCGGGTGACCTCCGGCGAGGAGCCCAGAACGGAGGGGGCGGATGCAGTGATCCTGGCCTCCGGCGGTTTCGGCGGCAACGCGGACCTGGTCAGGCACCACATAATCCGGGGACCGGGGAGTGTGCGGCTGCGGGCGAACCCCTGGAGCACAGGGGATGGCTTTCTCGCGGCGCTGAAGATCGGCGCGCTCGCGAGCGCGGGCCTCGACGAGTTCTACGGACGAAACCTTCCGGCTTGTCCCGCCGAATTCTCTCCGGAAGAGTTCGTCGAGGTCTCTCAACTCTATGGCCGCTATGCCGTGGCGATCAACCGCAACGGCCAGCGCTACGCTGACGAGGCCGCCGACTGGTCCGAAACGGCGCTCACCCGGGCCACCGCTCGCCAGCCCGGTCTTCGTGCCTGGTACGTCCTGGACGCAGAGGGACTTCGGCGGCGGGTTCGAGATCGCACTGTGGAAGCAATGGTCGAGGCCGCTCGTCGGGTCGGGGGAATAGTTGTGCAGGCTGAAAGCTTGGAGGGACTGGCGGAGAGACTCGCGGAGCGGGGTGTACCCCGCACGAACGTGCTCCGAACCTTAAGTGAGTACAACGCCGCCGTCGCTAGTGGAAGAATCGGCGAGCTCTCGCCCCCGAGGAGCGACCCTGCTGTGCCTGTGCGGGTTCCACCGCTCGTGGCGGTGGAGGTCGCCCCAGCCATCACGCACACGATAGGCGGACTCGCGACGGACAGTGGCTGTCGCGTGTTGCGCCGGGCGGAAGGTCGGCCGATTCCCGGATTGTTCGCCGCTGGGGTCGAGGTCGGCGGGGTGTCGGTAGGCGGCTACACGAGCGGCCTTGCAACGGCCCTGGTTTTCGGCGCGGTGGCGGCGGAATCCGCCGTTTCCCATGGCGGAGCCTCCGTCTGAACAGTTTCGAAGAAACCGGACGCTCTCGTTAGACGATTCACGATCCTCAGAGAGGTTTCCTCATGCTCGCTGGGCCTAAGCATGCTACAGCGTCTTGCGATGAGGTCGAGCTACCCAGCACCATAGGTCCGTGAAAGCCTACCCTGAGCATCTACGCTGGAAGGTAGAACAAGCTCTCAATCGCGGCGTGAACCGCAAGAGTTATTGCGGTGTTCGTAAAGGTTGAGCAATCCACTGAAGATGGCCGCCGAAGTGGCCAGCCGGAACCCTCGGACCGCTTCGTGCGACAAGAGAACTCGATACCCAAATCGAAGCTTCAATAAAGCTCGCCGGAAACCTTGCAGAGCTTACCCTCGGGTCGAAAGATCGATGATGAGCTACCATTTAGGCAGTCTTCGCGACGAGGTACCCGGCAACATCCTCCGGCGAACAGCGCTTTCCGAAGACGGTACGCTGTCTTTCGGCACCGGTGCCACCTTCCACGATCTCCAGCAAGCCCTCGAGCTCGGCCTGGCACCCGAGGTCCTGGGAGGCAGACCGACATGCTATCACGAGGGATCGGGCCACTTCACGGGCGGTGGTGCTGCGACCTGTCGAGAAGTCGTGGAGGCGGGCGTCGAGACCGTGGCGGGTGGCGCGCCACTTGTTCTCCTCGATGAGGAGCGGGTCTTCCGCACGGTGCTCGTTGGCGGTGGCAACTAAGCACTGGGCGAAGGCGGCGAGAGAAGCGGTACGTGCAGCGTCGGTCTGGGCGTCCGGGGCTCGGAGCTCGACGGTACCGAGTCCTGGATGGGGCCGGACATCCCACCAGCACCAGGTGTAGTCGGGGATGCTCCCGGCGCTGACCAGGGTTTCCACGTAGCCCTCGAAGTCCTCCCAAGAGCGGAAGCGGGGCGGCAGCCCCGAGCGGGGGACGAGGTTGAAGATCTTGACGCGTGTCGAAGAGAGGCGCGTGTCGGATCCGCACCAGAACGGGGAGTTGGCCGAGAGAGCGATGAAGAGCGGCACCTGCTTTGAGAGGGCGTTTACCGCCCGGATCGCGTACTCCTCGTCCGGGACGGCGACGTGGATATGCAGCCCATAGATGGCTTGCATTCGCGCCGTCCAGCCCATCTCTTCCTCCACCCTGTGGTAACGTTCGGCCCCTGTAATCTGCTGTGCGGTTGCGTCGCTGAAAGGATGCGTACCGGCAGCCGCGAGTCGCGCCCCGCACCTCTCGACGAGATCTCGTACCCTCCGTCGTAGGACGGGTAGCTCCCTCGCCAATTCCGCCACCGTGCCGCGGACCGGAGAGCGCAGTTCCAGGCAGGACGAGGAGAGTTCGGACGCCAGGGAGCCCGCGGCGAACCCCTCGGCTTCGCGCGTGGCAAGCACCTGCTCTATGAGCGGGGTGAGTTCCCACGTCGCCGGATCGACAAGCTGGAACTCCTCTTCGATCCCGACGGTGTATGGCGCCGAGTCGCCGAATTTGGTCTTCATCCTGCTACTTTCGCAGCGCGGGGCCTCTGGGATTTGGTCGCCTCCCGGTGTCCTCTATTCACGCGCCTATGCGGGGTGCGGGCCCCTCCGCGGAGGGTGTTCAGGCCTCCTTGCGGGTGGAATGATCTTTATGTGCAGCTCTTTGAGCTGCTCCTCGGTGACAGGACCGGGGGCATCCATCATCTCGTCGCGGGCGGCCTGGGTTTTGGGGAAGGCTATCACTTCTCGGATGTTCGGCTCGTCACGCAGGAGCATTATGAGGCGGTCCACCCCAGGAGCTATGCCCCCATGCGGTGGTGCCCCGTAACGGAACGCCTCGAGCATCGCTCCGAAACGTCGCTCGGCTTCCTCCTCGCCTATACCGACGAGCGAGAACACCTTTTGCTGCAGCTCTGGGCGGTGGATTCTAATGCTCCCCGACGCGAGCTCCGTTCCGTTAGCAACCAGGTCGTAGAGCTGGCCGACGACCATCAAGGGATCGGTGTCTAAGAGATCCAGGTCCTCCTCGCGTGGCATTGTGAACATGTGGTGCATTGGCTCTATGCGCCCCTCGTCCTCGTTCCACTCGAAGAGCGGGAAGTCCGTGATCCAACACAGGGCGAGCACGTTCTCGTCGGCGAGCCCCAAAGCGTCCCGGAAGTGTAGTCTTAAGCGGTTCAAACTTTCGAAGACGACAGCTTCTTTGTCCGCAATGAAGAACATGTAGTCGCCTACTTTTGCCTCGAGCGCCGCTTTCAAAGCATTGCCCTCCTCATCGGAGAAGAACTTGGCGATGGGTCCCGTGAGGCCATCGTTCGTGACCTTGAGGTAGGCGAGTCCTTTGGCGCCGCCGGCGGAAGCGACGGCGGTGAGGTCGACTATCTCGCGCCGGGTGAGGTCGCCCAAACCGCTTATGGCGATGCCGCGCACGGCGCCGCCGGAGTCGACTGCCCCCCGGAAGACCCTAAACTCGCTCGATCGGGCTACCTCTGAGACGTCGCTGAGCTCCAGCCCGAAGCGGAGGTCGGGTTTGTCCGTCCCGAACCGTTCCATCGCTTCGACGTAGGTCAGGCGGGGGAACGGCTTGGAGAGGATCTCCTTTGCGCTGAGCTTTTCGACGATCTCGATGTAGAGGCTTTCGACGAGGTCAAGGACTTCGTCTTGGTTTGTATAGCTCATCTCCAGGTCGAGTTGGGTGTGCTCGGGTTGCCTGTCGCCCCGCCCGTCCTCGTCGCGCAAGGCCCGGGCGATCTGGAAGTACCGCTCGAAGCCCGCGACCATGAGAAGCTGTTTGAACTGCTGAGGCGACTGCGGCAGAGCATAGAACTGGCCGGGGTAGAGTCGGGCCGGCACCAGATAATCGCGAGCGCCCTCAGGGGTCGAGGCGGTCAGCAAGGGTGTCTCGATCTCTAAGAAGTCGCGGTCGGAGAGGTAGTCGCGTATGTGCTTGACGACCTGATGCCTGAAGATGATGTTCTCCTGCATGCGAGAGCGTCTCAGGTCCAGGTAGCGGTACTTCAGCCTGAGAATCTCGTCCACGGGCCTCTCGCGGTCGACCTCGAACGGCGGCGTGACGCTGGCGTTGAGAACCTCGAGCGCGGTCGCCGAGATCTCAATCTCCCCGGTCGGGAGCTCAGGGTTCTCGTTACCTTCGGGTCTGTTTACTACCTCCCCCTCGACCGAGATGCTCCATTCGGGCCGCAAAGACTCGGCCGCCGCGAACACGTCGGCCGCCTCCGGGTGGAAGGCGACCTGCATGATCCCCCAGCGGTCCCTCAAGTCTATAAAGATCAAACCACCGTGGTCCCTACGCCGGTTGACCCAGCCCGCCAGCTTCACGTGCTCGCCGACGTTCTTCGCGCGCAACTCGCCCGCCGCGTGCGTCCTGTAAGGGTTACCAGAATCTTCCCAGTGCAAGGATCTTCCTCCGCTGCTCTGAACAGTCTTGCTCGTGATCCCGGCAAGTATATAGTTTTTCGAGGCGAGGCTACCGCGCGTCGCGATCCTCGCCGCCGCAAAGGGCGTGTGAAAACGCTTGAATGGTTCAATTCCTCCGTCTTACCGCCGTGGTAAGTCGGTGCGGGCTTCGCTGGAGGGTGCGGGCGGCGTAGAGTACTTCACGGGAGTCGACCGCGGCGACGGTGAGATAGACCTGTCGGGCTTTACCCTAAACGCGGTGGACCGCGAGACCGGCAGGCCCGACGGCGCGACCGCGGGGATCCAGATCATTGGAGCGGTAAGGCTGGTCCCCGGACAGGAGGTCTCCCTCAGGCGCATACTGGACCTCCTAGACGCCGACGATGACCAGATAGTGGGCACCTTCGCGGGCGGTGAGTGCTCACGGTTGAGGTCAGGGATCAGATCTCGCTCCTCGACGACAGCGGTGCGGTCGTCGACACCAGCTCTGTTTAGAGCGGTCAGGTATTGGGTTTCGGTATCAGCAAGGGCTTGGTAGCCGATCTCTCGCTGCAATTCCGGCTCCTTGCGTTATAAACTAGGGGCAGCTATGCAGAACTTCGTTTACTTGGACAACGCCGCCACCACGCCCCTGGACAAAAGTGTTCTGGAGGCCATGCTGCCGCTGATGCGCGAGCCGCGCGGCAATCCTTCCTCCCTGCATGCTCTGGGCGCCGCCGCCCGCAAGGCCGTCGAGGAGGCTCGCGCGTCGGTTGCCCGGCTCATTGAGGCGTCGCCAGGGGAGATCCTCTTCACATCTGGCGGCACGGAGTCAGACAACCTAGCAGTTTTGGGGTTAGCTGCAGCGAACCCTGAGAAGAGGCATGTCGTGATCTCGGCGGTCGAGCACCCGGCCGTCCGCAGGGCGGCCGAGCATCTCGAAGCCACGGGCTACGAGGTGACGAGGCTCGGGGTCACCGCGGATGCGGTTGTAAACCCGGCGGAGTTGGCGGAGGCACTCCGGCCCGACACAGCCTTGGCCGCCGTAATGTGGGCTAACAACGAGGTCGGCGCCATACAGCCCATCGAAGAGCTCGCCGGGATCTGCCGAGAGGCGGGGGTGACGTTCCACGTCGACGCGGTGCAGGCTGCCGGGCGCCTCCCCATAGACGTCTCAGGCTCTCTCGTTTCTACGCTCGCCCTCTCTGCCCACAAGCTCTACGGCCCACAGGGCATCGGTGCCCTGTACGTGCGCGAGGGCGTGAAGCTCGCGCCTAGCCTGTTCGGCGGCGGCCAGGAGCAGGGCTTGAGGAGCGGCACCGAGAACGTCTCGGGGATAGTCGGCTTCGGCGAGGCGGCGCGACTCGCCCGCGAGGAGTTGAGGGAACGGGTGCGGTACGAAGATACGTTGAGGGAGGCTTTGATCTCCGGTGTAACGCACATCCCAGGCGTACGCCTCAACGGCCACCGTGAAAACAGGCTCTCCAACAACGTACACCTCTCTGTCGAAGGCGTCGAGGCCGAGGGCCTCGTGCTCTTCCTGGACGCCCTCGGGTACGGGGTGGGAAGCGGTTCGGCGTGCGCCTCGAGCACGTCCGGCCACAAAGCCTCACCCGTCCTCTTGGCGATGGGACGCACGGAGAGGGAAGCCTTCTCCTCCGTCAGGATCACCGTCGGCAAGGACAACACGAAGGACGAGGTAGAAAACTTCCTCGAAGCCTTCTCCAGTGCCGTATCTAGGCTGCGCGAACTCTCTCCCCTGTACACGAGCTGAAAGCTTACCGCCGATGTCTGATAGCTACAACTCACAGGTCATAGAACACCTCATGCGGCCCCGTAATGTCGGCGAGCTCGACTCTCCGAGCGGCGTCGGGGAGTCGGGGGACGCCGCGTGCGGCGACGTCGCTCGCTTTACAGTCGAAATCTCGGAGAACCGTCTCGAAGAGCTCCGTTACAAGGTCTACGGCTGTGCGGCGTGCATCGCCGCGGGTTCGGCGCTTTCGGCGCTCGTGCGCGGCAGGCGCCTACTCGAGGCGGCGCGGGTGTCGAAGTCGGACCTCGAAAATGCTCTGGGCGGACCGCTACCGGAGGGCAAGGGGCACGCGCTTACGCTCGTCTTGGACGCTTTGCACAAGGCTTTCGAGGATTACTTGAACAAGGACGCGGGCGAGATACTCGTCGAAGGCGTACTCGAAAGCTCAGGGACGAACGGCGGTAAGAGCGTCGTCGCCGCGATGAGCGGCGGGGTGGACTCGGCGGTTACGGCACTCCTCCTCAAGGAGGCCGGGTACGACGTTGCGACCGTGACCTTCCGTCTGCACGACGGCGAGAGAGGGAGCCGCTCCTGTTGCTCGCCGGACAGCGTCCTCTTTGCCCGCGACACGGCGCACAGGATGGGCCTGCCGCACTTCACGCTGAACCTCAAGAAACTCTTCAACAAGCAGGTCATGCAAGACTTCGTGGGCTCCTACGCAGCGGGGAGGACACCGAACCCGTGCGTGGCGTGCAATGCCCACGTCAAGTTCCACGCTGCCTCCTTCCTCGCAGACAGGTTCGGCTTCGGTCACGTCGCGACCGGTCATTACGCCCGGGTCGTCGAGGAGCTCGGAAGGGTGACGATGGCTCGCCCCGCGGACACCAACAAAGACCAGACGTACGTCCTGTGGCCGGTGCCAAAAGGTCTGCTCTCGCGCACGATCTTCCCTCTGGGCGAGTATCGCAAGGAGGAGGTGCGCGGCATAGCCGAAAGAAAGGGCCTCGCGGTCGCCTACACCCCGGAGAGCCAGGACATCTGCTTCATCCCGGACGGCAACTACCGAGGCTTCATCCGCAAAAAGGTCGAGGCGGAGCCCGGCGAGATCGTAGACCGGGAAGGGCAAACTTTGGGGCGGCACGCAGGGGTAGTCGATTTCACGGTCGGCCAGCGGCGCGGTATCGGTGTCTCCGCCCAGACGCCTCTGTACGTGACCGAGGTCCGGCCGCAGAAAAGGCAGATCGTTGTGGGAGGTCGCGGCGATCTGGAGGTACAAGAGGTCCGCGTTGGGGGGCTCAACTGGTTCCTGGAACCCTCAGAGGCCGAAGCAGTGCAGGTGCGCTACAACAGCCGGCCTGTGCCGTGCGAAGTTGAGGGAGCAGGTGACGAGGTTCGCGTGCGCCTGGAGGAGCCGATAGCGGGCGTCGCGCCCGGGCAGTCGGCAGTATTTTATAAAGAGGACCTGGTGGTCGGCGGCGGAGTGGTGCGCCGGAACACCTGAGCTTTGCGGTGGGGCTCCGCCAGAACGCGGCGGTTGTATAATGGCCGTCCTGCGGCGAAGACCTTAGGAGGTACGGTAGGGTTTGGACGTATTCGTAGAGCTGGCGAGGGGCGCGCTCTTCGTGGCGCTCGCCGTGGCGTTCCTCGTGCTGGCGTGGATGTTCCTAAGGCTCGCCAGGATCTTCTCGACCACCGAGAAGACCATAAAGGAAGTCTCTGAGCAGATCGTGCCGCTCATCGGCAAGACGCACGTCACGGTCGACAACGTTAACAGTCAGCTCAGCCAGCTCGACGAGGCCGTCGGCGACGTCGCTGACATCACCGGCGAGCTCGACCAGACGACCACCGTAATCACGCGCGGCGTGCGCGGTGGGGTCATAAAGGTCTCCACCGCCACGGCGGGGCTCTCGAAGGGCATCAGCGCATTCTTCGGCTCCGAAGATAGGAGGAAAGGCCGCGCTGAGGAGCGGGCGGCAGAAGCTAAAGGAGCTGCCGAGCCGCCGAAAGGGGTGAGTTAGGGCGATGCCCGGCTGGAGGAAGCTCATTGCGGGCACTGTACTCGGGGCGGTGGGCGCCGTGTATGCGACGAACGAAGAGTTTCGCAAGGCCCTGCCCGAGAGGGCGCGAGATCTGCCGGTGACGGTCCGGCGGCGCTTCGATGCTGCTCGCACGGCTGCCCGGGAGGCCTCGGCGAGCAGGCGAGCGGAGATCCTGCACGAGCTGGAAGCGCCTCGAAGCGCGTCGCCCACTTCCCCGAACCCTACCAGGACGGCCGAAGAGCCCGCGGTACGCACGGAAGAGGAAGAGGTTTAGGAACGCGATGGAGGAGGAAACCGGTTTGGCATCCGCCGAAGCTGCCGAATACACGTACTTGACGCTCCCGCCGGACGAGGCGTTGCGTTCCTGCATCGGCCTTGTG
>JALZFJ010000379.1 GCA_030867425.1 Actinomycetota bacterium
CTCACGAGAAGATGTCTGAAAACCTGGCACTTTACTCAAGGATTGGGTACGTCGAGTACGATCGCCGCTCTAAGGGGTAGTTTTCACTAGTCTACATGAGGAAGCACCTTGGATGAACGAAGATGGATGATACTGAGGTGGGTGAGATGCAAGGTCGAACAAAGGAAGAACCGAGAGGATGCAGATCTCTGGAGCCATCTGATCGCTTCTGACACCAACGCTGACACTAACCACACAAACAACCGCGAACACCCGCGATGAGACAATGGGGAAAATACGCCTACTTGCAGGGATTTTTGAACACCGGCGAACAACCACGGCACCCTCGCCCCGCAACACCTCTGAACGAGATATCGAGGGTTCGAATCCCTCCTCCTCCGCCTTGTGGGACGTTTACCGGGTTGGGAGCATGAGCCGCAGCCCCAGAAATGCGAGCGACGCGCCAGCGACCCGATCCACCTCGGGCTTGATACGTCGATAGGTCAGCAGGGCTCGTCGGGTCGAGAACAAGCAGGCTAGTGCGATATGCCAGCCGGCCGCATTTATGATTATGATGCCGATAGCGGCGAGCTTGACCCACGCGGGTAAGCTCGGCGTCAGGAGTGTCGCGAAAATGCTCCCAAAAAAGATGACGGCCTTCGGGTTCGTCAAATTGGTCAGGAGCCCCAGCCTAAAAGCTTGCCAATCGGCATGGACGCTCGCATGCGTAGACGAAGGTGGGATAAGGAAGTTGTGGTCAGCGGTGCGCCACAGCTTAATACCCAGATAGAGTAAGTACGTTCCTCCCAAGAGTTTGAGCCCGTCATACAACCACGCGAATTGCGCGAACACGACACTCAAGCTGAGAAGAGCGGCACTCGACCAAATTGTGGAACCAGTCGCAACGCCTAATGCCGTGACGATGCCGGCACGGCGGGTATGGCGGAGGGCTGTTTGGGCGACCATGAGAACATTTGGGCCGGGGCTAATCATGGCCAGTACATGGACAGCAAAAATACTACCGAGCACAACGGCGTAGTTCATACCGTAACGCCTTTCCTGACCGGCATGAAGTGTTCGGTGCGATAATATCAGCGCGGTAGCAGTTGTGGGGAGGGGCGACCGTGGCTATCTGTATCGAGGGACCAAGATCACCTGCGCCGAGGGGTAGAAGATCTGCCGCCAGTAGGCCAGAGCGTTTTGTAGTTTGGGATTCATTTGTGTGCCCGCCAACGCATCCCCGTGTCAAGCTCAACTTTCACGGTAAGCCAGCCCGGCGACGGCGGCTATCGCCACGGAGATGATGACGAAGAGCGACAGCGCGGCGCGCAGGCCCACCGCATCTGTCAGTACCCCCACGATAAGCAGTCATTTCTGTTCCTCCTCGCGGGCTTCTTGTTCGCCTGGCGAACTATTTTTCGGCAGCTTCAGGAAGACGATCGGTAAGGCCATGATGGCGAAGCCGGCGCAAGCCAGCAGCCCCCACCGCAGGCCGCCGACGAGCGCCTCAGCGCCGGAGCCGTCGGCACCGAGGGCGGTCGCCACGGCCGCGACCACCGTAGCGACCACGCCCAGTCCCCAGGCGTTGCCGAGCTGTATGGAGGTGTTCAAGAGGCCCGCCGCCAGCCCACTATCAGCCTCGCCCGCGCCTCCGCTGCCCGCGATCGTCAGGGGGACGTTGGAGAGCATGAACCCAACCTCCCCAACGACCATTCCGGAGATAATGAAGAGAAGACCCCCACTCTCAAACATACACGTCATTAGGAGCAAACCCGCAGTGACCAGCGCGAGGCCCGAAGATGCCGTTATCCTCAAGCCGAGCCTCGTGACGAGCCTGCCGGCAGCGGAAGCGGCGACGACTGCGGCGAGGGTCATGGGCAAGAAGAGAAGCCCAGCCGCAAGCGGATCGTGCCCAAGTACCTCCTGGAAGTAGAGCGTCAGCACATAGAGCCACGCAATGCCGACCATCGATTGGAAGAAGATCGCCACGTTGGGGGCTACCACGGCGCGCTCCCCGAATAGGCGCAAAGGGACCAGCGGCGCCGAAAAGCGCCGTTCGGCCACCACGAAGAGGGTTAAGAGCACCACCCCCAATGCTCCGAAACCGAGCGTCGTTGGCGACGTCCAGCCGCCTTCAGGCACCTCGGAGATCGCGTAGATGAGCGAGGCGAGCCCCGATGTTACCGTCAGAGCGCCGATCGGATCTAGCGCTCGTGGGGCTCCCTCGTCCCGGCTTTCGGGTACCGCCGCAGGGGCGGGCAGGAGTGCCGCAAGCGCGACAGGTAAGTTCACGAAGAAGACCCACCGCCAGCCCAGGAACTCCGTGATCACCCCTCCGCCCACCATACCGACCACGAATCCCAGGGCAGCCATCGCGCCGTAGACGCCGACGGCGCGGTTACGCTCCTCCCCCTCGGCGAAGGTGGCGGTGAGCAGCGAGAGCGAGGCTGGCACGAATGCCGCAGCACCCGCGCCCTGCAGGAAACGGGCGGCAACCAGCACCCACGGTGCCCACGAGAGCCCGCCGACGAGCGAGGCCACACCAAACAGGGCGAGCCCCACCATAAAGAGGTGACGCCTACCCCACAGGTCGCCGGCACGCCCGAGCAGTAGTAGGAGACAGCCGAAAGTGAGGGCGTAACCGTTCAGGATCCACTGTGCATCCGCCGCCGAGAAGCCCATTTCCCGCCGCATCGAGGGCAGGGCTATGCTGACGATGGTGGTGTCCACCACCGCCATGAAGGAGGCGAGGCACAACAAAAAGAGCGCCAGGCGCTTGCGTGAGGCGGTGTCCGACCCGGTCTCCGCTCGCTTCTCCCCTCCTCCGGCGTTCATGGCCTTGATCGTACTCACCAAAAGGGACAAAATTGTTCCTAATAAGCGAGGCTTTTCGGGGAAAGGACTCATAGAACCGTACCGGCCCACTAGCAGGGTATTGGCCGTCTTGGAGATGTTGCAGTCACGCCGGAGGATCACCGGAGCGGAGATCGCCGAGCGGCTCGAAGTCAGCGCGAGGACCACGCGCCGCTACGTCGAGACCTTGCGAGAGCTTGGCGTCCCCGTGGAGGGTGAGCGGGGCAGGGGCGGCGCCTACTCTTTGAGGTCAGGGTTCAAGCTGCCACCGGTGATGTTCACGAACGAGGAGGCGCTGGGGCTGGCGCTGGGCCTCATGGCCGCCCGAGACTTGGGTCTCTCCGGGGTAGCCCCGGCGATCGAAGGGGCGCTGTCCAAGCTGGAGCGGGTCATGCCCGAAGCGCTGCGAGAGCTAATCAAAGTGCTAGAAGAAACCGTTACGACGGCCGCTTGGCCCGCGGCACGAGCGTCTGGGGAGGCGGTCGTGACCCTAGCCACCGCCGCGCGGGACGGGAGGCGGGTCCGTATGCGTTACCGCTCCGGGCTCCATGAGCAGACCGAGCGGCAGGTGGATACCTACGCCATGATACGCAGGGGGGGCTACTGGTACGTGGTGGGTTATGACCACCTGAGAGAGGCGATGCGACTCTTTAGGATCGACCGAATTCTCGAGGCGGAACCAATCGAGGCGACGTTCGAGCGTCCGCCCGGCTTCGACGCCCCCGAACACGTGCTCGACGCTTTGGCCACCATGCCCCATGACCACTGGTCGGTGGAGGTGGTCTTGGAGGCGACGCTCGAAGAAGCGCGCGAGCAGGTGCCGACGCTCGGCGTAGCCCTCGAAGAGACACCCAACGAGGGCGTCATCTTGCGATCGTCCACGTCTAATTTGGACTGGATGACGAGCATGCTAGCCGGGTTACGCTACCCGTTCGCGGTGAGAAAGCCACCCGAACTGAGGGAGGCGCTCAAGCGGCAAGCAGAGAAGATCGCCGTTCTGGCAGAGCGTACGCAAAACCCGTCGTCTGCCTGAACGCGCTAAAGTCCAGGTCCGGGGCGTACGAGTCTCGGTCCCCTTTTCCCTCCACCGTACTACGCGTGTCCTCAGGGCAGGGCGGTGTTGCGGGTTGCCTGCGGCCCCGGTCCTACGCGCTAGGGACGTCACAGTGAGAGTGCAGCCTACTACGGGTATTATGTGATAGTTGCGGGGGCGAAGGCTGAGACGGCCATAGGTGTTGGACCGGGCTATGCAGGGTGTGGACTTCCGAGAAGGACCGAACCTGTTGGAAAAGCCGATCCAGGCAGGGTTATCGGGTACATAGACTGCCCCAGTATCGATGAATCGCCATCTTTAAGGTCGATTTGTGGGTAACCAGCGGGCACCAGGGTGTTTTCAACACGCTGGTTAGCCTTACCGGCAGCTCTGTGAATAGGAGATAGAGTGAGCGCCAAAATAGGGAAGAAAGGAGCAGAGGGGATGGCAATGTACGCTGTTGTTAACGTCCAGATCACCGATCCTGACCGCTATACTGAATACCGCAGAAAGGCCCCAGCCACCATTGCCCACTATGGAGGCAAGTACCTAGCGCGCGGAGGCGAGGTCGAGGTGCTCGAGGGGGACTGGAACCCCCAACGCCTGGTAATCGTCGAATTCGAGAGCATGAAGCGGTTCCACGAATGGTACAACTCGCCGGAATACGCTCCCCTCAAGCAAGTGCGCCATGAAGCCACCGGCACGGAGTTCGTTGTCGTCGAAGGCCTGTAAGAGGAGGGAACAGGCCATGCGCATAGAAGCCGGGCTAGAGGACCTCGGCTTTGTGCTACCCGAACCGATGTAGGTGACATCGGGCCTACGGTTGCCCTTCGCCTGGGTGCACATGCGCGGCAACCGGTCCTACATCTCCGGTCATATCGCCTTGAATCAGGACGGTTCGGTAGCTCAGCCGCTGGGTAAGGTCGGTGCCGAAGTCTCGGTCGAAGAGGGCTACCAGCCCGCGCACCACGTCGTCCTCGACCATCTCGCTAGCCTCAAGCGGGCAATCGGGGACCTGGACTGGGTCAGCGCTTGGCTGCGCGCCTTTGCCATGGTCAACGCAGCTCCCGGGTTCAACCCAGACACCGCTGGTCACCAACGGCTACTCGGACCTAATTCTCGAACTCTACGGTTCCGAAGTAGGGATGCACGCCCGCTCTTCCATTGGGAGGATGCTCCCGCTTAACGTCTCGGTCAACTATGAGGCGGAGGTAGAGATCGCCGGTTAGCTCGAACACCGTCTAGAACGGTTGACGCAGTCGATCAGAGCCACGCTGTAAACTCTCAACGAGCTATCGAGAGTTCGAATCCCTCCTCCTCCGCTCCCTCCATTTCCGCTCCTGTCATCTCTTTCACACACAGTAGCAAACTGATACCATCGCGGGCGCCATGGCGAAAGAGAAATCGCAGACGTTCGTCGAGACGAACAAGGCGGTGGCCGCGGGGCTGGCCTCGGTGGTGGTGGCGCTCTTTACCTCCAAGCTCGGGGTGGCTGGGACTTTGATCGGAACTGCCTTGACGGCCACCTTGATCACCCTGATCTCCGCCGTCCTGAAAGCCCAGATGGAGAAAGCCTCCCAGGTTATAGTGAGCCTCCCGAGCACGGTGCAGGGAGGTCTCTCTACCCAGCAGATTCGCATCCCTGGCAAGCAGGGCCCGGAGCCCCACCCGAAGCCAGAAGCAGGAGAACGCTCCCCAGGCCTGTGGTCGCGCTTGCGCGCCTTACCCGGCTTCCTCAGGGATCTCCCGCCCGCCCAGAGGAGTAAAGTGTTGCTCGCGGGCGTTCTGGCCGGGCTGGTGGCGACGGTGATCGGCTTGGTCAGCGTCACCGGCATTGAGTTCGCCGGGGGTAAGACCCTCTCCTGTATGGTCTGGAGCTGCGATGAATCTGCGGAGGCGACCGGCCGCTCGGGCCCTTCCCTCTCCATTCTGGGCGGCTACTCGTACACGGAGACCTCTATCGACCCATCCGAAGAGCAACAACGTGTGCCCATCGAAAACCAGCAGGCTCCGCAGGAGCAGCCCGCGCAACCGGGCGTCAACGGCGGAACGCCACAGCAGCCGGAAGAAACACCGCAGGTCAAAGACCAGGTGCAGCCCGGCGCGGGTGGCAAAGAGAAACAAGAGGAGCCCGCCCGCTAGAAGATTTTCCGCAAGAAAGGTACAAAAAAGAGGACCGGGACTAACCCGGTCCTCTTTGGCCTCGTGAAGGGGGATGGACAGCCCCTGAACCGGTAGGTGGTCAGGACCTTACTGTGCATCCCCCTTCATGGGCTTTAACGCCGCGTGATCTTAGATCATGCCGCGAAGCTCGGCCACCATGTCCAAGCCCTGCTGCTTGCACAGGTCCTTGGGGCGCATGATGGCCTGCTCGTCGAGCAGGTTGCGGGTGCGGGCCTCCTTTTCGAGGTGACGCTCGATCACGTCTATGGCCCGATCCACCTCCTCGCGGGTAACCTCCTTGGTCCTCTCGTGAGTGATGGTCATAGTCATCTGGTTTGCACCTCCTCTCCTCGGCGGTTTGGCGACGCTTGTAACGTTTGCTCCGCCGTGCCCAACTTCAGAGTAAAGGCCCCCCGGGTTTCTGTCAAGGATATTTTTGGCGAACATTTTGGCCCATCTCTCGCCCTCGTTTCGGCCATCAGGCCAAACCCCAGCTATTCTCGGCCAACAAAGGCATCTCCCACAAGCCGGGGCACAACCGGCACGGTATTCTCGGCGAGGCAGAAGTCGAGGTCCTCTTCGTAGCCCAGGCGCTTGAGACGTTGGGCAGCGCTGTTCTGGCGCAGAGACTCCTTAGGACACGTGAGGTACAGGTCCACTACGCGCTCTGCCTGCTCGTCAAGCACGGCTCCCTTCTCCTTTAGACGTTGGAGGATAGCGCCCGCAGCGGACTCGTCCTCGGAGGATCGGCTTCCCTCCCAGCCGCAGCCGATCATCGTCATCAGCTCCCCCCAAGCGCCGGTCGCCAAAACATCGGCGACGGCGTGAGCGTTCACGAAGGCACCGGTCAGGATAAGAGGGGCACCGCGGGCCGCCTCGATAATCTGGGTGCCGTTCGTGGTGCTCAATACGACCGTGGCGTCCGAGACCAGCTCCGACGCCTCGATCTCCGTCGGCGAGTTCCCGAAGTCGAAGCCTTCTTCCGCCTTAGCGCTGCCACGCTCTCCGATGCGGTAGTCCGCCCCAACGTAGGACGCGGCTTCCTCGACGGAGGCTACGGGTATCACCCGGGCGCCCTTGCTAATGAGGAGCGCGATCGTGGTACTCGCCCGGAAAGCGTCGACCACTACGACCGCCGAAGCGTCACGGGCCGCCGACCGGGCCCCCTGCTTCCCGGCGGTGTAAGTGGCGATCATCCCACGCTCTCTATCACCCGCGACATTACATGCGCCGTTACACGCCGTAGCGATGTTTGAGAACGTTTACACTGTGACGGGCGATAGAATGTAGTAACCAATGTGCTAGATATTTTACGTCCAAGAACCCAGCGAGAGGAAAGTGATGAAATACCGGAGGCTCGGCGATACGGAGATAGAAGTTTCCGAGGTAGGCTTTGGCGTCTGGACCGTCTCGACCGGCTGGTGGGGCGAGGTGGACGACGAGAAGTCGGTGCGCCTTTTAAGGCAGGCGCACGAGAGGGGCATCAACTACTTCGACACCGCCGACACCTATGGTTCCGGAAAGGGCGAGACGCTCCTGGCCGACGCCTTCGGCGGGATGCGCGACGAGGTGGTCATCTCTACCAAGATCGGCTACGACTTCTACAGCCACACGCAGCGCCGCGGCCAGCAAGAACGTCCCCAGGACTGGTCTGAGGACTTCATCCGGTTTGCCCTCGAGCAAAGCCTCAAACGGCTCGGCACCGACTATGTGGACTTCCTGCAGCTCCACAACACCAAGATGGACGCCGTCGAGAACGATGCGCTCTTCGGGCTCATGGAAGAGTTCGTGAGGGAGGGCAAGATCCGGGGCTACGGCGTTGCTTTGGGGCCCAAGATCGGCTGGCTCGAAGAAGGCGTTAAGGCGATGCGCGAGCGGAACGTCTCGGGCGTGCAGATGATCTACAACCTCCTCGAACAAGACCCGGGCCGTGGACTAATCGAAGCTGCAAGGGAGACCGGCACGAGCCTCGTAGTACGCGTCCCCCACTCCTCCGGCATGCTCGAAGGAAAGTACACTAAAGACACCACCTTCGCCAAGAACGACCACCGGCGCCACCGCTCCAAAGAATGGCTCTTCGACGGTCTCAATAAGGTCGCGCAACTCGCCTTCCTCACCGCGGAACGCACCCTGGGCCAGGCGGCCCTGAAGTTCGTCCTCGCCTCGTCCGAGGTCGCTTCGACCCTGCCGAACATCTACGATGAGGACCAGCTCGAGGAGTTTGCCTCCGCGCCCGAAACGCCGGACCTCACCGGAGCAGAACTCGCCCGGATAGAGGAGCTCTACGAGAACAATTTTGGACTCGAATCCGCCATGAGGAGGTAGAGGATGGCCGAGACGCAGACGCGAGAGCAGCATGCACCCGAAGAGAAGCTCCCCGCCCAGTACATAAACTACGTCTTCTTCAAGCTCGTCCCCGAGTGGCGCCGGCTGTCCGACGAGGAGCGCGAGCGCGGCAAGGAGGAGTTCCTGGAGGCGGCCGAGGAGCACAGCGGCGACATGCTGCTCAGGTCGTTCTCCCTAATGGGCCTCCGCTCGGACGCGGACTTCATGCTGTGGCGCATAGGCTACGACCTCGGCGCCTTCGAGACCATGACCGCAGCCCTCTTGAAGACGGGCCTGGGCAAGTACCTCACGGTGGCCTACTCGTACTTCGGTCTCTCCAGGCGCTCCATCTACGTCGGCGAGCACACCCCAGGCTTCCAGAACCGGCAGTACATAGTCCCCGGCGAGGGCGAGTACCTCTTCGTCTACCCGTTCGTGAAGACCCGCGCCTGGTACCGCCTCCCCCTCGAAGAGCGCCAGCACATGATGAACGAGCACATGCGCATAGGCCGTAAGCACTACCCTGTGCAGAACAACACCGCCTACTGCTTCGGGATAGACGACTACGAGTTCATCCTCTCCTTCGAGGCCGAATCTCCAGAGAAATTCCAGGACCTGATGATGGAGCTCCGCGAGAGCGAGGCCAGCTCCTACACCGAGCTCGACACTCCCATCTTCACCTGCCGTCGCCGATCTCTGGAAAAAATTATGAAACTATTGGGATAGATACGCAAAAACGTGTAGCGAAGCAGCGACGGACTCAGGTACAATCAGGCCTACGCACCAACCATAGCCGGAGGGCTCGTCTGCGGCCTTCCGGCTACTGCGTTGGTCAAGCGTTTTCCCCTCTCCTCTTCTGGACGTGGGGCTTCAAGCTTGTATAATAATTCCGACATGATTACTAGGATTAATGACTTTACCCAGCCTACGGACCTCGTCGGGAACACGCCGCTCCTGGAGCTCAGGAGCATTTCGCGCGAGGTGCCGGGGGTGACGATCCTCGGCAAGGCCGAGTGGTACAACCCAGGCGGTTCGGTAAAAGACAGGCCCGCTTTGTGGATGATCCGGGAGGGTGAGAAGAGCGGCGAGCTCGCGCCGGGGAAGTTTATCCTCGACGCCACTAGCGGGAACACGGGGATTGCCTACGCTTGGATCGGGGCTTCCTCGGGCTATAAGGTCAAGCTGTGCATGCCGAAGAACGCAAGCGAGGAGCGCAAGAAGATACTGCGGGCCTTGGGCGTCGAGGTCGTCCTCACCGACCCGGGCGAAGGCTCCGACGGAGCCATCCGGGAAGCGAGGAGGCTGCACGCCGAAGAACCGGAGAAGTACTTCTACCCCGACCAGTACAAAAACCCGGCCAACCCCAGGTCGCACTACGAGTCGACGGCGCCGGAGATCTGGGAGCAGACCGATGGCGAGATTACGCACTTCGTCGCGGGCCTGGGGACGAGCGGCACCTTCGTCGGCGCCGCGAAGAGGCTCAAGGAGTACAACCCGGAGATAAAGGTAATCTCCTTCGAGCCCGACTCCCCGTTCCACGGCCTCGAGGGCATGAAGCACATGTCGAGCGCTATCGTCCCGGAGATCTACGACCCGACTATCGCCGACCAAAACCTGGGCGCCTCGACCGAGGAGGCCTACGAGATGGTCAAGCGCCTGGCCCGCGAGGAGGGCATCCTGGTCGGCATCTCGTCCGGGGCGGCGGTCGCGACCTCCTTACGGGTCGCGCGGGAGCTCGAATCGGGCGCTATCGTCACCGTCCTTTGCGATGGGGCGGATAAGTACCTCTCCGAGAGCTTCTGGGAGGAGTAAGCCCTTGCCGCTCAAGATAGGCCGGGGGGATGTGGGTCATATCCACGACCACGCCAAAGAGTCCTATCCCGAAGAGTGCGCCGGGGCGATCGTCGGGATAGACACTGGGGAGATGAAAGTCGTGGTGGACGTCTGGCGAGCCGAGAACACCTACAATGAGATAGAGCGTTCGCGGCGGTTCCTCATAGAGCCCTTGCAGATAAAGGATTTCGAGGAGAGAGCGCAAGAGAGGGACATGGACCTCTTAGGTTTCTACCACTCGCACCCGGATCATCCCGCCGAGCCCTCCCAGTACGACCGCGAGCACGCCTGGCCCTACTACTCTTACGTCATTGCCTCGGTCAACGGCGAGAACATCGAGGAGATGCGCTCGTGGATCTTGAAAGACGACCGCTCGGGCTACGACGAAGAGCCTATCGTAGGGTAACCAAGGAGAACAGGAGACTAGTATGCCGAAGGTCAAGATCCCCACTCCCTTGAGGCAGTACACGGGCGGCGACGCGGAGGTCGAAGTGGGCGGCGACACTGCGGGCTCGGCTTTAGGGAACCTCGTCGAGGAGCATCCGGGCCTCGCGCAACACCTCTACACCGGCGACGGCAAGCTCCGCTCATTCGTCAACGTCTACAAGGGCGACGAGGACATCCGCTACCTCGACGGCCCTGACACCGAAGTCTCCGAGGGCGACGAGCTCTCGATCATACCCTCCATCGCCGGCGGACGATGTAGGTAATTTCAAGACGTAGGTTCGTACCACTAACCATTCGACAAAAGAGGTTTCGTAAGATGGAGACACGCCAGCCACTGATACAGTCGCCCAACGGGGGGCCTCAGCTCTCGAACGAGGAGATCGCGCGCTACAGCCGACACCTTATCATGCCCGAGGTCGCCCTCGACGGCCAGAAGAAGCTCAAATCCTCCCGGGTCCTTACCATCGGGGCCGGGGGCTTGGGCAGCCCGCTCGCCCTTTATCTCGCGGCGGCGGGCGTAGGCACGCTCGGCATCGTTGACTTCGACATCGTCGACGAGTCTAACCTGCAGCGCCAGATCATCCACGGCACCTCCGACCTTGGGCGCCCGAAGATGGAGAGCGCCCGCAACCGTATACAGGATATAAATCCAAACGTGAGCGTTGAGACATTCGAGGAAGCATTGTCCAGCGAGAACGCCCTGGAAATTTTCGAAGACTTCGACGTGATCGTAGACGGCACGGATAACTTCCCAACGCGCTACCTGGTGAACGACGCCTCGGTGCTCTTAGGCAAGCCGAACGTATACGGCTCCATCTTCCGCTTCGAGGGCCAGGCGAGCGTCTTCTATGCCAAGGAAGGGCCCTGCTACCGCTGCCTCTACCCAGAGCCGCCGCCGCCGGGCCTCGTCCCGAGCTGCGCCGAGGGCGGGGTCTTGGGCATCCTGCCAGGTGCTATCGGTACCCTCCAAGCCACCGAGACCGTCAAGCTGATCCTCGGCATAGGCGAGCCCCTCATTGGGCGGCTCCTGCTCTACGATGCCCTCAGCATGAGCTTCAGGGAGATGAAGCTCCGCAAGAACCCGAACTGCCCGGTCTGCGGCGAGAACCCGACCGTCACCGAGCTCATCGACTACCAGGAGTTCTGCGGTATCCCCCAGGCACAGCAGGCCGAGGACGTCGACGAGTTGCCCGAGATCAGGGTCCAGGATCTCAAGGAGAAGCTCGAAGCTGGCGAGAGGGTTGCCGTCCTCGACGTGCGCGAGCCGCACGAGTACGAGGTGGCGAACCTCGAGGCCCAGGGCGCGAAGCTCATTCCCTTGGGCGAGCTGCCAGAGCGTCTCGCGGAGCTGAACCAGAACGACGAGATCGCCGTCCACTGCAAGACCGGCGGCAGGAGCGCGAGGGCCGTCAAGATCCTCCAGAACGCCGGCTTCGGCAACGTCTACAATGTCGAGGGCGGCATCACCGCCTGGAGCGAGGAGATAGACCCCAGCATCCCCAAATACTAAGTGGAACACGAACGGAATCCCGGGGGAGGCAGCGCC
>JALZFJ010000383.1 GCA_030867425.1 Actinomycetota bacterium
GCGATGTGTATGAGGGAGCGCCCTTGCCCTACCGGTGGGGAGAATCTGTAGAGCTTACCGCCACAGAAGAAGTAGCCGCACCCATAGCCTCCAGCTCCGAAGTCGAGCGCCGAGTAACGACTGAAGAGCTGCCCCAAGAAGCAGAGGCTGGTGAGGAGCTTGGCGAGGTCGAGGTCTTCGTTGACGGTCAGAGCATTGGACGTAGCGCGCTGGTTGCGAAAGAGGGCTACGCGGAAGCCACTCTTTGGGACAAGGCGCGGTACGCGGTTGGGTGGCCGGCCGAAAGGGCGTGGGCTTGGATTTGGGGCTAACCACTGCTTTAAGCGCTTCCATAGAGCGGGTTGCAATGAGATTGACCAGGGCGGCTTGCTTCCTTGGATGGCCCCATTGACTGAAACCACCATCTTCCGCGCGCCTCCTACAGTAGCTTGCACCGTTATTGGCCCATCAGCAGCATTAGTGCTTACTACTTGCCGAGAACGCCTTCTGGGCAAGCGTTAGCGTGCCCATGTTTTTGGGCTTCAACTGCACTACAAACCGCTATTAGCCGACGCCGGTTCGTCCTCGGCGGGCGGCTCTCCGAAACTTGCCGTGCAAACAAGGGATACAAACTCTATACTTCAACGTTAACCTCGAGGTTTTAGAGAGATGCCGCTATTTCGACAGATTTTTTGGAAATTTCGCTTTTCTCCGGCTTATGCAACCTATAGTTGTCGCCTGCTCCGCAAACCTATATGTAGGTGAGAGGTTGAGGGAGCACCTTTTAAACGAAAGGATTTGCCGAGGATGCGATATCGTCGGTTTGCTATGGTGGGCGTGTGCAAGGCACAACACGCGACACTTGGCTTGTGTTCGGGCGTGCAGAAAGCCGGCGCGGCTTCACGTCTCACCTGGTGGGGGCGTTGGGGGCTGTGCTGGCGGGCTTGGCGTGGATAGGGTCGGGACTCTTAACCTTGTTGCTTGAGGGGCAGAGCCCCGGAGCCTCCGGCTTGCCCTCCTTCTACATGGCAGAGATCGTTTTCGACGGCGTTGGCTTGGCTGGTATGCTGTGTGGGCTGGTGGGGCTTTATGCACAGCTAGAGACGAGCTGGGGGAGGTTGGGGACGTGGGGCTTCTCTTGGGTACTCGTGGGGGCCACGCTCACGCTCGCGGCCTGCATGGCCCCCGTTGTCGAGGCCACGCGGGTCGATGACCTAGGGGGGGCACTGGGCTTAGGAGGAGTATCGGGTATGTTCGTCGGGTTCGCGTTCCTGGGCGTGGACGCTCTGCGGACGAGGTCGTTGCCCATTTGGTGTGCGTTGGCGCTTACCGTCGCCTTGCCTTTGTCGGTTGTTCTAGCGGACCACGGCGGGGAGGTGATGCTTGGGCTGTCCTGGCTGGCGCTGGGGTACGTTCTTCGGTCGGAAAGGCGAAGCGGCCTAGCGCGATGGTCAGAAGAGGTAGCGCATCGAGAACCAGAGCAAGAATGCCAGCAGGCTCAAGAGGATGCAGATAAGCTGCGAGAGGAGTTAGAGGCCCAGCAGCGGGGCTAGGGGTTCTTTAGGAGGTTGGTTAGGCGATGAGTTCTGAAGCTGCGACGATCGTCTACGGAACCTTGGTGGGCGGGGTGCTCGGGATGGTTGGGGTCTTGGTGGGCATGCTCGTCGAGCGCCGCCTCCGAGAGCGTGGGCAGGTGCGCTGCGTTATTTCGAACTGGGAGCTGAGGGCTCCGAATAGCGGGCCGCTGGGGCCAGAAAAAGCTGTGTGCTCATTCGAAGTCGACCTGTTCAACGAGAAGCCCTCGGCAACGGGGCTGCGAGACGTTTCCGTGGTGTTCCTCCAAGAAGACGGCGAGAGACGAACGATCGTATCTCTCAGGAGCTCGGTGTCGGACGAAGAGGTAGGGGTGCTGAACCTGCCGCCCCGGCGGTGGGTGCGCGGGAACCTGTACGCTGTGTTAGAAGGCGAAGAAGCACGAGAGATTAGCGACTTTCGAGAGGCGCACTTTGTTGGTTTCTTCCCCGACGGCAGCGGGTTCCGGCAGGGAATCGTCGGGCGGAAGCCTTTCGTAGCCACTCGCAAGAAAAAGCACGCCGTCCGAAAGAATTATACCTACTGGTGGCGGCGTATCCTCACTAGGTGAGCCTCCCACAGAGGCGTGAGCGGCCATCAGCCGCCCGTCCTTTCGAGGTCCGAAGAGCGCGGGCACGTACCCGATCACCTCTTGGGCCGCCACTTTAACCCCCTCTTGAGGAGGGCTGGGCTGCCGACCATCAGGCTGCACGATCTCCGGCACACTTGCGCTACAATACTCCTCATGGTGGACAAGCATCCCAAGTACGTCCAGGAGCTCCTAGGACACGCCAGCATAAACATCACCCTCGATACCTACTCCCCCGTGATACCGGGACTGGGGGGCGATGAGACGTAATGGAAGTGGCACTATCGTGAGCTACTGCTTACGCACTGTTTACAATCGGCCCGCGGGCCTCCGGGCTGTATCTTTGGAATGTGCTGGATTGCCGCACTTTTACCCAATGCGCCCGTAGCTCAGCAGGACAGAGCAGCGGACTTCTAATCCGCGGGTCGCAGGTTCGAATCCTGCCGGGCGCGCT
>JALZFJ010000397.1 GCA_030867425.1 Actinomycetota bacterium
GGCACGAGCCCTCGGGGCGAGGGTTCTCAAGCTGCCGGAAGATGCCAGCGGGAGAGTGGATCTGGGGGCTCTGATGATGGTCCTCCGGAAGGGAGGGGTGCGCTCGGTGATGGTTGAAGGCGGGGCGACCCTCATCACCTCCCTCTTCTACAATCAGTTAGTGGACCGCCTCGCCGTCTGCGTTGCACCCAAGATCCTCGGCCGCGGTATGGAGGCTATAGGAGACCTCGGAATCTGCAAGCTTGTCGACTCAATAGCCCTCGTAGACCTCTCCGTTACTACTCTGGGCGTTGACCTGATCCTCGATGCCCGCGTTGTCTACCCTGGTGCGTCTGATGAGGGCTGATCCCGCACCCGGACGGAGCGCCGGCGAGGCCGCCGGTCAACTAGAGGCCAGGGCTCTCTGGTTCACCGCGTCACGAGCGGCGGAACTTCGCCCCGAGATAGTTTCGCCGCCGGGACCTAGCGAGGTGCGGGTCCGCACCATAGTCTCCGCCCTGAGCTCAGGGACCGAGATGCTCGTCTACCGCGGGGAGGTGCCACCCAACCTAGCGCTGGACCTTCCCACGCTAGAGGGAAGCTTCGCCTTCCCGATAAAGTATGGCTACGCTGCCGTCGGTCGGGTTCTCGACAGTGGACGAGCAGTCGAGCAACTCGCCCCCGGAGACCTCGTCTTCATTAACCACCCGCACCAAGACCTCTTTACCGTAGCGGCCGGATTGCCCGTTCGCCTCCCCGAAAGCCTTTCACCTGAGCGCGCCCTTTTCGTGGCCAACCTAGAGACCGCCCTGAACGTAGTGCACGACACACCGCTCAGGCTAGGGGAGACGGCGCTGGTATTCGGTGCCGGTGTGGTGGGTCTCTTGGTGGCCCAACTGCTCAGGATGGCCGGAGCCCGGCACGTACTGGTCGTGGAGCCGTTAGCCAGTAGGCGGAAGCTCGCGCTTGCTGTGGGAGCCGACGAGGCTCTAGAGACAGGCGAAGACCTGAAGGAGCGTGTCTTCAAGGCGACAGGCGGGCGGGGCGCCGACGTGGTGGTCGAAGCGAGCGGAGCGGGGGCGGCTCTACGGGCCGCCACGGAGGTGGTCGCCGGGGAGGGGACCGTGGTGGTGGCCTCCTGGTACGGGACCAAGCCGGTCACACTCAACCTCGGAGGTCGCTTTCACCGGGAGAGGATACGCGTGCGCTCTTCCCAGGTCGGCCGGGTAAATCCAGAGCTCGCGCCGCGCTGGGGCAGGACCCGCCGGACGAAGGCCGTGCTCGGGCTGCTCGAAGACCCCAGGCTGCGGCTCGAGAGCCTCATCTCCCACCGCTTCGCGTTCTCGGAGGCCCCGCTGGCCTACCAGCTCGTAGACGAACGCCCCTCCGAGACGGCTCAGGTGATCCTGACCTACAACGAGTAAGTGAGGAGGCAGGATGTACGAAGTTTTTGTCGCGGCGAGGTTCGAGGCAGCCCACCGCCTCGTGGGGGACTTCGGGTCCGCCACAAGGACGCACGGCCACACCTACCGGATGGAGGCGATTGTGCGCGGTGAGTGCCTGCGAGACGACGAGACCCTCTGCGACATCGGCGAGCTGCGCCCGGCTATCGAAGGACTCGCCGCCTCCCTGCACTATCGGGATCTGGCTGAGGTGCCGGACCTCGCGGGCGTGAACACGACCGCTGAGGCAGTTGCCCGCCACTGTTGGGAGCAGCTCGCCCCTTCCTTACGCGGCAGGGGCCTGGACTCCCTCACGGTTCGCATCTGGGAGTCACCTGATGTCTACGCCGCCCGCGAAGATCTCCTTGTCTGATCTGGAGTCTCCTTGCGCGTCGCCTTTGTAACGGTCGGAGACACGGGCAGGCTAACCGGCGGCTACCTCTATAATGCTCAGGTGATCTCGGGGCTGCGAGAGGCGGGCGTGGAGGTCGAGGAGGTTCTAGCCTCCGGCGCCTCTGTAGAGGAACAGAGGGCTGCTGCTCCGCAGCTCGACTCCCTACTCGCCCCTGAGCACTTCGACGCGCTGGTGGTAGATGCCCTCGCGCGCGTCGCCTGCGCCCCACACCTTGACCGCTGGCAGGCCGCCCGCCCGCTGGTGGCGATGGTCCACGAGCTGCCGAGCATCGCGGGCGGCAGAGCGGCGGAGAGCAAGGAGTACGCTCGCGACCGCGAGCTCGAGGAACCGCTGCTGCGTGCGGACCGCCTGATCTGCGTGAGCCGCCACGGAAGGTCCATCCTGGAGGATCGGGGCACTCCCGCCTCTCGTATCCGCGTAGTCCCGCCCGGCTTCGATCGCTTGCCGCAGATCGTTTGCGAAGACTGGAGGTCCGCCAGTGACACCCCGCTGCGCGCCCTGTGCGTGGCACAGTGGATACCGCGCAAGGGCATACTCGAGCTGGTTCGCGCCTGGGCCTCGCGTGAGAGGCCGGGGGCGCTACTGGAGCTAGTCGGGGAGACCAGCGCCGATCCTGGCTATGCCTCAGAGGTCCGGGCCGCCATCGCGGAGGTCAGCGAGCGTCCCGGCATCTCTGTTGCTGTGACTGGTCTGGTGGACGACAACACGCTCGCCACTGCCTACGCCAGGGCCGACCTCTTCGCGCTTCCATCCCACTACGAGGGCTACGGTATCGTTTACGCGGAAGCCCTCGCCTACGGTCTGCCGGTCCTCGCCTGCGGCGTGGGGCCGGTCCCGGATCTGGTGGGAGAGCAGGCCGCCCTACTGGTGCCGCCGGAAGATGAAAGGGCCCTCTCGGAGGCGCTAGATCTCCTGCTCTCGGACGCGGAGCTTCGGATCCGGATGTCCGCTGCCGCACGTCGACGCGCCCGATGCCTGTCCTCCTGGGACGAGGTCGTGGCGGAATTCGTGCGGGTTCTGAAGGAGGCCGCGGCGTTGCGCTCGACTCGCTGAGCGCTCTAGCAGCGTCCCGCAATGAAGAGAAAGGAAGGGGTAGCATAGACGGCAGGGATATTCGGGAGCAGAATCGTCTCTCCTGGAACGTAGCCGTGGGCGCTCTCGACAGTCACCGGGGAGACCTGGCCGGCTTTCTGCGCGAAGGTGGCACGACCCTCTTCCCCGAGGAGCGCAACCTTCTCGGGAATCTTGAAGGCAGAAGGGTTGCGCATCTCCAGTGCAACTCCGGTGGTGATTCCGTGAGCCTTGCCCTCCTCGGCGCACGGGTGACCGGTATCGACATCAGCGACAACGCCGTCGCAGCCGCTCGTGAGCTCTCTCAGAATACCGGCGTCCCGGTCGCTTTCGAGCGTGCCGACCTCTACGACTGGCTGGAGGATGCGAGACGCCGGGAGAGGCGCTTCGACGCCGTATTCGCCTCCTACGGAGTCGTCTGCTGGCTCTCCGACCTTGCGACATGGGCGGAAGGGATCTCCGCTGTTCTCGCGCCCGGCGGCCGATTCGTACTCGTGGACTTCCACCCAGCGGCCGACATGTTCGATGCGGGATGGAGGCGCGTCAAACCTTACCGCTGCGGCGGGGAACGGCAACCCTTGGAGGAGGGGGTGGGAGACTACGTAGGCGAGTCGGAAGGCGGCCTTACGCCCGCCGGTTTCACCCAAGGCTTTCGCGACTTCGAGAATCCTCAACCGGCTCACCTCTTCGGGTGGGGGCTCGGTGAGGTGATAACCAGCCTGGCCTACTCCGGTCTCAGGATACTAGCTGTGGAGGAGTATCCCTACTCCAATGGTGAGCGCCATTTCTCGGGGATGCGCGAGTTGCGCGGCAGGCGGATGGTCCCACCAGAAGGGATGCCCTCAGTGCCCCTAATGTATGGGATCTCCGCGGAAAAGAGCTAAGATCCATAACTTATCCTGCGCGTAGCCAAGCTTTTCGCTCTCCTGCCCTCGTTAGTCGATCGTGGCCACCACCTACTTCACAAACTGTGCCCTTCTTACGGGAACGAAGGAGGAGGTACTAGCTCTCCAGTACGAGTACATTAACAGGGGCGACTTCCAGAAGGCTTACTCGCTTTCGCCGAGCAGAGTCGGCAAGAGATTTCGTCGGAACAGTACCGGGTGTTCTTCGAGGCCAACGCCCCTTACTCGTTGAGCGGCTACTTATTCTCCCCCACCCAAGCGCAGGGCGACTCGGCGTCCATGAGCGCGCGCTCGATCAGCGCCCCAGGAGTGCGGGAAATCTCCTCAAGAGGATCAATGGAAGCCCAGTCGACTTGCTCGAAACGGCCGCGCTCGAATCTTCCGCAGTACAGGTCGGGCTGACGCCAGCGAACAAAAGGGAAAGGTCAACCAGGATGCGGTCACAACCTGGTAAGCAAAGGCGTCACCATAAGCACGGTGAACACGCGCATCATCTGCACAGCTATGGCTAGCGATGGATCGGCCCCGCTTTCCAATGCTATGACGGCGATGGAACTCAAGCCGCCAGGCGTAGTGGCCAGGTAGCCGGTGAGAATTCCTGATTTGGTGAGAACAGAGAGAGCCCAACCCAAACCGGCGCATCCGATCATGAGGGCCAGGGTAGAGGCAAGTACGGCGGGTAGCACTCGTCCAGCGTGTCGAAGCGATGCAGAGTCGAAGAGTAGCCCCACGTAAATGCCGAGCACAGCGTAGGCTATCTGGGACACACCGAATGGCAGGGCAACGCTTAGGATGCCGAGCTCCTTGAGCACCACGCCGATGACGAGCGGGCCGATCAGCGTTCCGGACGGTATCTTTAGTCGTCGTCCGCCCCAGCTTCCGACGAGCGCTACTAGCGCTGTTGCGACGTAGACTAATAGGGAATCTTCAAGTAGAAAGCTTGCCGGAGCGGTAGTTGCAGAGCTGGGGCTGCTCAGGTTGGTGTCTGCCGAGGTGAAAAAATAGGAGATTAAGCTCGCCGAAAGAATTACCAGAACCACCCGAGAATACTGGATCAGAGCAACAAGACGGGTATCGGCACCTAAAGAGTCACTTATTGGGATCATGCCCGCAGCGACGCCGGGCAGTGTGCCTATGACAGCAGTTTTTGAGTCGAGGTCGGCAATGTAGGAGAGGGCTCGCCCTCCGGCTAGGCTCAAGAGTAGAGTACCTGATATGGCGAGAAGTATGGCGGGCAAGTTAGAGAAAATTGTGGGCAACACAGACGGTTGGAAGGAGGCAGCGAGTAAGGTGCCGATTATCGCCAGTGCCACCATGCGGGAGAAACGGGGGACATTTTGTGGAGGGTCCTGCTTAACGAGCGCGTACACTATGGCAACAACCATCGGACCCACAAGCCACGCCGCAGGCAGCCCGGTTCTTTGGCCAAGGAATCCCGCGCCCAACGCTCCGGCGCCGAGCATGATCCACTCGCACACCCACCTTAATGTCGTGTTCTTGCGGGCCATCTTGAAAGAATACTCCTTCACCAGAGGGCTAGCGGCTTCTGCGAGGACCGCTTTTTCGTGGAAGGGGGTGACTGGCACAGAGCTTTGAGTGTCCGCTTCGCTAGTTGCTCGGGTTAGGGGAAGGGTAATGGGTGACAGGCCAAAGGATACTTATAGGTGGCGCCGTTCTACTAGCACTAGCTTTGGTGATCGCCCTGGCGTTCTCGGTGCGCATTGTCTTCGGCAGAGGTGTGACACGTCCATGTAGGTTCCGATTCCAGAAAATTCCTGCTCTACTCTTCAGCAGCCTGCTGGACGAGGAAACCCCCGAGGTCGAGTTGGGGCTGGTGTAGCTGGGGCAAAAAGATCGATAGCATCAGAGCCTCAATAGCCTAGGGACTAGA
>JALZFJ010000400.1 GCA_030867425.1 Actinomycetota bacterium
AACATTACAGCCAGCTCTGGTCCTGAGCAGGTCAGCGTCCCTGACGTTTCGGGAGGGAGCGTACAAGAAGCCTCGCGAGCGCTCTCAGGTAGCGGGTTCACGGTGGTGGGCACAAAGACGCAACCTAGTACCGAGCCCGCTGGGACGGTTTTAGAGACCAATCCCCCGATAGGAGCCGTAGTAGAGCGGGGAACTGAAGTGACGATCATAATGAGCAATGGGCCCCCAGGTCAGCAAAGCGGCAACGAAGGCAGCGGTGAGAACACAGCGCCCGAGTCCGAAGTGAGCACCACACCGACCCAACCTTCAAAGAAGAAAGATAGCAACAGCCCTGCAAGCCAGAAAAGCAGCAACGCCACTCCAGCGTCCGAGATGAGCTCCACACCCATAAAGTGGGACAAAAAGTCCTCTTCTAAATAAGGCAGCGCCACCGAACGCACCTTATAAGGACCGGCTCGATATGATTAGAAGGTTTATCTTCATATACTTCTCAAATGCAACGCATCCCTGAGCTTCGCTTCTCGGTCACGCTGGGCCAGGAGCCGCATGATGTGAGTTCCAGTGTTCTTTGTTTTTCACTTGGGTAAACCCGTAAGGAAGAATGGAAGCCACCCCTTTGGGAACTGAGAGGTTTAGGCTTGCGGCACACCCCCGGGGAAGACGCTAAACGGGAAACCGAACGTCTCGCCAAGGACTCTAGGCAGAGGACCGAGCAGATCGCGGAGGAAGCGGCGGAAGATCCGAGTCCCTGGATTCAGTGGCTCACGCGATCCGGGTATGCGACCAAGGGTGCGGTGTACATCCTTGTGGGCATGCTGGCCGTAGGTGTGCCGACGGGGATGGGAGGCCGCTTTACCGACCCAGCCGGCGCCCTCCAGACTATCGGCGTGCAACCCTTCGGTCGGATCTTGCTCGGCCTGGTCGCCTTAGGACTTGCAGGGTACACGCTGTGGCGCTTCATCCAGGCGGTGGCGGACCCTGATAGGGAAGGCCATGACGCCAGGGGAATAGCGAGGCGTACAGGGCACGGGGTGGCCGCCTTATGCTACGGTGGGCTCGCGCTTATCGCCGGGCAATTGGCGCTCGCGTCCGGTGGTGGGGGCAGCTCTCCGCAGGATTGGACGGCACTACTGCTCTCCCAGCCTTTAGGTCAAGTGTTGGTCGTGGGGGTTGGTGCGGCCGTGGTCGGCTATGGTCTCCATCAGCTGTACCAAGCTTACCAAGCCGAATTCCGGGACTACCTCAAGCTCGGCGAGATGAGCGAAAGTGAAGTAAGGTGGATCACTCGCGGGGGCCGTTTCGGTCTAGCAGCTCGAGGAGTCGTGTTCGGGTTCGTCGGGGTGTTCCTAATCCAGGCGGGACTGCGATTCGATCCGAGCGAAGCCCAGGGCTTGGGCGGCGCGCTGCAGGAGCTTGTTCGACAACCCTTCGGTTCGTGGGTCCTCGGCGTGGTGGCGCTCGGGCTCGTCGCCTACGGGGTACTCATGCTCGCGCTGGCACGCTACAGACAAATAGCTGCGGGCAGGGTCTTATAGAATCCTTCCGTCGGGGAGGCTGGCCCCCAGGGCCAGGATTCAAGCTCGATGAGATGCCGGCGATAGAAGAGAAGGGGTCGAAAAGGTGGCCTCAGGATTTTCGAAACGCGTTCTAAGAGCGAAGCGCTGTAAAGGCTCTTAAATCAGCCCTTTGTCGCCATCCTACCGGGATCGTGAGGACGCGCTCACTTAAGCGAGCGCCAGCTCCGCCTCGGGAGTTCCTTCGTTAGGTAGAGCACTGAAACAGAGGGTTGGAAATTTCTGGGAAAAGAAACCTACATAGAGAGCTTGGAGCGCACAGGTATCCTCACCCCGCCAACCCCACCTCGGAACCTTTCTTGACGTTACCAACTCGCCAAGTAGACCGAGACTCGGAAAATCCGCATAGCCCCGGCCCGCTGGGGGTAGGCCCACCACCGGGGAAGAGGGTCCGCCAAGTATTATGTGGAAGTTGGCAGTTTTGTAATTCTGGTTCAAAGGCGAATTTAGGTGCAAAGCCCCCTGATCGCAGGACTCTTTAGGCAAGCCCACTGGCGTTCTAACCCACCGCCACCCGCTCGAAGCGCACCTCTTGTGCGCCGTCGTTCAGCAGCGCGCTGGAACTCGATCTCAAACCCTTTTGTAGATCGAGTCGTGCACCGAGAGATCGGTTCGCTTTTACTAACTTCAAGCACTCTACCTAGCATCCCGCTAATCTTGAGAATGCCGTCGGCCTCTGTAATCACTCTTAGCCTTAGCATCTCGTACAGCCGTGCCTGCTTGGTAGATGATGTTGAGGACCTGCCAACGAGAGCGTGTGAAGCCGTTATTGCGGAGCACCCGATCGGCAGACTAGGTGATGACCTCGTCAGCGAGCTTGACCCACGGGCGGAGCCTTGAAGAATAGAATGGCCGGGATGCGCCGTTTGCTCGCTCTCACCTGCTCGGTGGTACTCGTGGACACCGTGTTCTACGCGGCGTTAACACCACTTGTGCCGTACTTTACGGAGAATTTCGGGCTCTCGAAGTCGGCGGTCGGGGTCTTGAGCGGGGCGTTCGGGGCGGGGGTGCTGCTCGGGTCGGCGCCGGGCGGGTACCTGGCGGGGCGCGTCGGGGTCAGGGCAACGGCTGTCGGTGGGCTCCTGCTAGTAGCCTTCACAAGCCTCGCGTTCGGGCTGGCGGACGAGGCATGGCAGCTCGTGGCGCTGCGGCTAGCAAGCGGCGTCGGAAGCGCTCTCGGCTGGGTCGCAGCGCTGACTTGGCTTTCGGAGCAGGCACCGGAGGGGAGGCGTGGGGAGATGATTGGGATGCTCCTGAGCGCCGCCGTCGTGGGCACGCTCCTCGGACCCGTCCTCGGAGGCGCCGCCGTTGCGGTGGGCATCACCCTTGCCTTCGCCTCCGTCTCCCTCTTCGCGTTCACGGTTGGGGTCTGGGCCCTGCTGACCTCCGGTCCGGTTCCCGTCCCCGGTAAGCCGTTCTGGGAGGTTCTGGCAGCGACGCGGCGTACGCAAATACTGACCGGGCTCGCCTTCGTCGCCTTCTCGCCCCTACTCTTCGGCGCTCTGGCCGTCCTCGCGCCGCTCCAGCTCTCGCAACTCGGCTGGGGCGCCGCGGCGATTGGGGCCGTCTTCCTCGTCGCAGCCCTCTTCGAGGCCGCCGTCCACCCCCTGCTCGGCCGCTGGTCGGACCGATCTGGGCACCGCACGCCCGTGCTCGCGGGCATATTAGGCTCCCTTGCCGTCCTGCTCGCCCTCCCCTGGGCAGAATACGCCCCCCTCGTCGCCCTGCTCGTGGTGCTCGCCGGGATCTTCTTTAACGCCCCGCTCGTGCCCGGGACCTATCTGCTCTCGCAGGAGGCCGAGAAGGCCGGCATCAGAGGCGCCCCCACTTTCGGCGCCACTAACTTCGCCTGGGCCTCCGGCTACGCCGTAGGCACCTCAATGGGCGGCTCTCTGGCTGATCTTGGTGGCGACGTGCTGTCCTACCTCTCTCTGGCCGCCGTCTGCCTGCTCGCCCTCCTCCTGCTGACGCGGGCGGCCT
>JALZFJ010000409.1 GCA_030867425.1 Actinomycetota bacterium
CCCATCGCCTTGGCGGCGAGCATGTGGCCGAGCTCATGGACCACGATCAGGGCTATCAGTCCGAGGATGGCGAGGAGTATCGTCATCGCGCTCCCCGCGTGGCCTTTTCCGCTTCTTCTCGAGCCCAGGCGTCGACGAACACTATAGCCTCCATGCTCTCCATAGCGCCAAACTCAGGCACGGCTTCCAGGACCTCCTCTATGACTTCCGCTATCCGCAAGAATTGTATCCGGTGGTCAAGGAACGCCCCCACAGCGGCCTCGTTGACCGCGTTAAGCACCACTGGGTAAGCTTCACCGAGCCGCCCGGCCTCAATCGCGAGCGGCAGGCACCGGAACACGTCGTTTCGGGGCTCCTCGAAGGTCCAACTCGCCTCTCCGAAACTAACCCTTTTCGCTCCCACGTCGACCCTTTCCGGGTAGAGGACGCCGTAGGAGATCGGGAGCCGCATGTCCGGCAAAGCCGCGTGCAGGATCGCCGACCCGTCACCGAGTACGGCGCCCCCGTGCACCACCGACTGCCGGTGCACGACGACTTTTATCCGATCGTAGGGCACGCCGAAAAGATGGTGGGCTTCTATGACCTCGAGGCCCTTGTTCATCATTGTGGCCGAGTCTATCGTGATTTTGGGTCCCATCTGCCACGTCGGGTGCTTGAGCGCGTCCTCCGGTCCAGCCTCCAGAAGCTCCGCCTTGGTGCGACCGAAGAACGGCCCGCCCGAAGCGGTTAGCAGGATCTCGCTTACCTCCCCCTCATGCCTTCCTTCGAGGCACTGGAATATCGCCGAGTGCTCCGAGTCCACGGGTATTATGCGGCTACCGGCGGTGTTGGCGAGGTGTATGATCCAGTTGCCGCCGGCGACAAGGGACTCTTTGTTGGCTAAGGCGACGGCGTTGTTCGCCTCCAGGGCGTTCACGGTGGCAGCGAGGCCGGCGAAGCCGACGATGCCGTTGAGAACGACATCGGCGGGGGCCTCGGCGAGCCTGGAGGCGGCGCCGGGCCCGGTGATCTTTTCCGTGCGCAAGCCTTCTAAAGCATCTGCGCCATCGAACTCGAGGGCGACATAGTTGGGCTCGAATTCTTCGGCCTGCTTTTTGAGCGTCTCGGCGTCCTTATTGGCGCAGAGGCCTACGATCTCGAAGCGTTCTCTATGGGATCGGACAACGTTGAGGGCCTGGAGGCCTATGCTGCCCGTGGAGCCGAGGATGGTGAGTCGGCGTTTCATGCGCGTGTGGTAGAAGGATTCATAGGGTGAGGACGTTGAGGTAGTATACCGCAGGGGCGGTGAAGAGCAGGCTGTCAATGCGGTCCAGGATGCCGCCGTGGCCGGGGAGAGCGCGCCCGAGGTCCTTGAGGTCCAGTAGGCGCTTCAGTATAGACTCGAAGAGGTCGCCGGCCTGGCTAACGGCAGAGATCGCCGCTCCCCAGAGGGCAGCCTCGACGGCGCCGAAGCTCAAGAACTCGTACGCGAAGTAGCCGACGGCGGCCGTCGTCGCCAGGAGCCCTCCGATGGCCCCCTCCACGGTCTTTTTGGGGCTCAGGTTCGGGAAGAGTAAGCGACGGCCGAAGAAGTGTCCAGCGAAGTATGCGCCGGCGTCAGAGATCCAAGGTCCGACCACGGCGAGGAGGATGAGGTAGCTGCCGCCGGCAAGCTCTTCCATAAGACTGAGGTGCGCCAGGGGTCCGCCGACCCAGAGCGCCATCAAGAGGAGGGCGAGAATGGTCCTCAAAGTGCGGGCTTCCGGCTTACCGCCTAGCCAGAACAGTGCCCACGGCAGGCTCAACACGGTTCCAGCCAAAGCGCCGCTCGCGCCGTAGAAGACAGAGAGCAGGATCGGGAACGCCCCGGCACCAAAGGCTGCCGGGAACGGCAGCGGTTCCAAGGCGTCGGCGAGCTCGTAAGCCGCGAGAGCAACCGCGACTAGGACCGCTGCGAGGACTGTCCAGCGGCCTAGGGCGATGGCGGCCAAGACTACAGGTGCCAAGGTCAGCGCGGTAACGAAGCGCCACCTGAGCATAGGTCTCCTCTCTAGACCCCGCCGCGGCGACGCGAGCGCGCCGCGAAGGAGGAGATCGCCAGCCTAAACTCCTCTGGGGAGAAGTCCGGCCAGAGCGTGTCCGTGACGTAGAACTCTGCGTAGGCGATCTGCCAGAGGAGGAAGTTCGAGATCCTGAGCTCCC
>JALZFJ010000422.1 GCA_030867425.1 Actinomycetota bacterium
AGGTCGCTCATCTTCCCACGGTCCCTTGTGAACGGTTGACCTGGCGTGACGGCGCGCGGTTCGCGACAGTTAGAGACGCGGGAGCTCGTTTCTTTGGTCTGGGGTTCGAAATCTTTCACTGCCATACCTCCGGTTCGAAGATTCGGCTTTCGTCGCTGGCCTTACTGCCATCAGTTTCGGAGTTTGCATCGCAGTCCTGTGACCCGCATAAGAATCCCTTAAGAGTCTTCATAGGAACAGAGTTTCGCTCCACGGAGGGTGGCCGAAAAGAAGAGACGATACCGGCTACGCGACCGCCGGTAACGTGCTCTCCGCCGATGCTACCCGCCGGTCCCCGACGTCCGGATCGAGTTCTGGCTCGCTGGGCCGCACGGGATATACGACACCACAGGGCCACAGTGCCGCCCTGTTCCCCGTCCGGCACCGATTCGAGAGCAACTTCCCCGAGCTCTACGAGAACAAGCCGCCACACTTTCACGTTCGGGTGACGCCGGAACCCGTTCGCTAAGCTCGGGCTACGCGCCGGACGGCTCGGGGGTCTCTCCGAGAGGCTTTTCTAAGGGCTGCGAAACTTCTCTAAGGATATTCATAGGTTTCTCACAGGCCAATCACAGGTCAGAAGCGTATTCTCCGTGGACTTAGAGGGAGAAAGTGTGTGTCAACCACCGCCCGGGAACGTGAGAGGGTCGATGTGGCCGAAGGCGCCACACCTACCCGTGGAGAGAAGTCCGCCTCCGGTCCCCACAGCACGAAAGGAGATCCGACGCAAGATGCCGAAGCACGCGAACTTTAATCCAGGCGGGAAGTCCGAGGCGCCGGAGCTCTTGGTGGGGTACTTTTCGCGCATAAAGCAGGACGAGCTCCTGACCCGCGACGAGGAGGGGGGCCTGTCCAGGCGGGCCAAGGACGGCGACCAGCGAGCACACCAGAGGCTCGTCGAGAAGAACCTGAGGCTCGCCGTTTCGGTAGCTAAGAAGTACCGCGGGATGGGCCTGCCGTTCGAGGATCTAATTCAAGAGGGCAACATAGGCCTAATTAAGGCAGTGGAGAAGTTCGATCCCGAGATGGGCTACCGCTTCTCTACCTACGCCACCTGGTGGATAAGGCAGACGATCCAGAGGGCCGTCGCCGACAAGGGGAGGATGATCCGCATCCCCGTTCATGTCACCGAGAAGGTTCGCAAGATGTCCAAGGCCTACGCCTGGCTCTCCTCGGAGTTGGGACGAGATCCTTCCGAAGAGGAAGTCGCCGAAAGGCTGGGTTGGAAGGTCGAACAGGTGCGCGAGATCAAGGATACGACGGTGGGCACGATTAGCCTCGATCAGCCTTTGGATCCCGAGGAGGGAGCCGCGGGGCTTGGGGACCTCGTGCGAGACGAGCGCGTCCCTGGCACCCCCGAGGTCGTGATCCGCGAGGAAGAGACGGTGCTACTCAAAGAGGCCATAGGAGGACTACCGGACCGTGTCCGGTACGTTTTGGTCAGGCGCTACGGCCTCGACGAACGCAAGAGAGCAACCCTCCGTGAGCTCGCCGCGGAGCTCGGCATCTCCAGGGAACGAGTCCGGCAGCTCCAGCGAGAAGCGGAGAATGAGCTGAGGATCGAAGAGCCCGGTCGGCCCCTCCAGGGGATCGTAGCGTGAATCGGGTACGCATCCCCAACGGCAAGGCGCTCGCGAAGTTTATCTCCTCCCGGAGGAAACAAACCACCGGGCGAAACGAGTTACCAAAGCGCGAAAGAGCCGTCTAGCTCGACGGCCGACCGGCGAAGGTCCTCGGGGATCTGGCTCTCAAATTCCAAAGCCTCGCTCATTATCGGGTGTGCGAAGGCCAAAGACTCGGCGTGGAGCCAGAGGCGCCGCCCGGGAACGGGCTCGCCGTAGAGCGGGTCGGCGTAGACGGGGTGTCCGATCGCTGAAAGGTGGACCCTGATCTGGTGCGTCCGCCCTGTCTCCAGGCGCACCCGCAGCATCGCGTGCCCCGCCACCTCGTGGAGCACTTCGAAGTGCGTCACCGCCGGCCTCCCGACACCTGCCGCCATGAGGGTGGGGTTGGTCGGGTCCCTTCCCACAGGCGAGTCCACCGTCCCTGCGGCGGGCAGCCCCTCTGCGACCACCAAGGCTCGGTAGATGCGCCTCACGCGCCTGTCGGCCAGCGCCGCCAGGAGCCCAGAGTAGGCCGGCTCGCCCTTAGCGACGACCATCAGACCCGACGTGTCCCGGTCCAGACGGTGCACGACGCCCGGCCGCCCCGGGTCCTCCCCGCCCGCGATGCCCCTCGAAAGTAGGGCGTTAACTAAAGTTCCCGAACGGTTCCCCGCCCCTGGGTGCACCACGAGCCCCGCAGGCTTGTCCACCACCAGGAGGTGCTCGTCCTCGAAGATCACCGGGACGGGGATGTCCTCGGGTTTTGGCTCCTCCTCGAGAAGTTGAGCCTCGACCCGCTCCCCCTCACGTGCCTTGCGGGCTGGGGCGACTTCGACGCCGTCGACCCGCACGAGTCCTTCCTCGATCATGCGCCTTGCCGCGCTCCGGCTAATATTCAGACGCCGGGCGACGAGCCGGTCCAGGCGTTCCCCGGACTCCTCGGGGATGACCTCGAAGCTCCTGAAGCCCGAGGCGCGGTCGTTGACCTCGTTAACGGACGAGGCCCACCAGACCTTCCCGGACGGCCTCAGCTTCGGCCCCGCGCACGAAGACTTGCTTGTCCCGACTCGATGCTCCCTTGACCACGGCCACCTCCGAGCGTGTCACCCTGAGGAGCCGCGCGAGGTAATTTTCGACCTCCGCGTTGGCCTTGCCCCCGGTCGGTGGTGCCGCGACGGAGATTTTTAAGGTGCCCTCTCCGTACAGTCCCTTGAGCGCGGTGCTCTTCGCCCCGGGGGAGACCCGGAGCTTCAGATAGACCCCGCCCGCGGTGGAGCCGACGAAGTCCTCAGCCACGCCGGCGCAAGAACCGGCTAGC
>JALZFJ010000006.1 GCA_030867425.1 Actinomycetota bacterium
CGGAGCGCTGACCTTCTGGACCGCCCTCGATCCCCAGCCCGACCCCAACACAGAATACGAGGCCTGGGCTCAATACGTCTCCACCACCTACTACGTGCTAAAGCACCTGTTTGGTAGCATACTGGGCATGGTCTTTGCGCTCTTCGGCACCTTTGCCTTAGGAGCCTACCTCGCAAGGAGCCGCGCTGGAGGCCTGGGGTTGGTAGCTATGGTCATCACCGTTTTTGGTTACGCGCTGTTCCTTACGGTTATGGGGGTCGCTACCTTCGCTGCGCCCAGTGAGGGACGGGCGTACCTGGCGGGCGATGAGGAATTTGCCGAGATCACCTCCACCGGCTTTGCAGCTACCATACAGACTTTTATCGTACTGCTGGTCCCCGTGCTCCTGTTAGTGGGCAACGTGCTCCTGGGAGTAGCGGTCTGGCGTTCGGGGACGCTGCCTAGGTGGGCGGGAGCCGTATGGGCAGCTGGGGCCGTGTTGATGTTGCTGCTGGGTCAGGTAGTCGCAATCTTCCTTACCGGTAGCACGCCTGTAACAGTGGGCGTGGGCGCGGTGCTGGTAGTGATAAGCGGGGGGTGGATGGCCTGGAGTGTCCTGCGCCGACCCTCTGCCGGGGCGGTTGGCGTGCAAGCCCAACCGAGGGTGCAGTAACCAAATTTCTCTGAAGTGCCGGGTGCTTCCACCCGCGCCCGGCACCCGCGACTACCGGCCTAGAACCAAAGAACCAAAGGAAAGGAGCTACACGAGAAAGGAGGAGACTTCAGATGATTGGCTATACAGTAGATGTTGCACATGGTCGCACAATCCGCGAGATAGTCACCTTTCTCCTGATCGCCTTCGGCCTGGACGTGAGAGCCTGGGTGCTCATCCTCGCCCACTCATCGATCAAATGGTCGGTAGTTGCACCCATGGTGGCGAAGGCCGTGTGGCAGAACATTAGGCATAATGCTAGCGTGGGAGAAGAGAAGGAGCTTGGTCATGAAATCCTGCCCGAACTCGATGCCCGCTCATCGGATGCTTAGATGGAGAGTGTGCGCGTGAGCCGTCCCCTTTCACCAGAGCCACCGTCCGTAACCCCCGCTCTACCACGCCGCGCCAATACGCGGCTGCATGGCCGCTATCTACTACTGGCGCGCACCGCTTGGGCGGCCGTAGCCATGCTGACGCTGGTTTGTATCGCTGTCAGCATCCCGGTCGAATTCGCTCAGCTACAGACGGTATGTACGACCGGCGGGTGCCGGCCTGCGGCTCTCACTCCGGCAAATGTGCGCGAGCTCGGGGCGATGGGTCTCTCCGTGGGCTTCTTCGCCGGATACCAGGTCGCAGTCGACCTTATCTTCGCGGCAACCTCGTTTGCGGTCGGCGTGCTCGTCTTCTGGCGTAAGTCTGAAGAGAGCATGGCCCTGTTCGTCGCGCTCGCGCTCGTGACGTTCGCGTCGCTGTCCTTCATAGATGACCTAGACGTGGTGGCAGCAGCTTACCCCGCCTTATGGTGGCCGCTTACCTTGGCAACGTTTTTGGGCAACATCTCAGTACCTGTGCTCTTCTTGTACCTGTTCCCCGACGGACGCTTCGTGCCCCGCTGGACACGTGTGGCGGCGATCTTGCTGGTCGTGGTAGGAGTGTGCTTCCACTTCTTCCCCGACTCATCCCTCTCCCGGTGGTTCGCCTCCTCGCCCGGCCAGGTTTTGGGCGTGGGTTTCATTGCCTCGGCGGTGTTCGCCCAAATTTACCGGTACAGGCGTGTGTCCGGTCCGGTGCAGCGCCAGCAAACCAAATGGGTCGTCTTCGGAACAACTATAGCGATGGTGATATCTCAAGGAGTGACAGCCGTATTCCCGCTGCAGGGTCCTATCCACGCTGTCCTCACGTTGACCGCATACACGGTCCTCTATCTGTCTCTGCTCCTCATCCCCTTCTCTATCGGAGTTGCGATCCTGCGCTACCGCTTGTGGGATATAGACGTCGTCATCAATCGTACCCTCGTCTACGGCACTCTGACCGCCAGCGTCGTCCTTCTCTATGTGCTGGTGGTGGGTGGACTCGGAGCAGTGTTGCAGGTGCAGGGGAGCCTGATCGTCTCGTTGATAGCCACGGGACTTGCAGCCGTCCTGTTCGCGCCTCTGCGCGACCGCCTTCAGCGCGGCGTGAATAGGCTGATGTACGGGGAGCGCGACGACCCTTACGCGGTACTCTCACACCTGGGATCCAGCCTCGAATCCACGCTAGCCCCGGATGCTGTGCTGCCCACCGTTGTTAAAACGGTAAAGGAAGCCTTGAAACTGCCTTACGCGGAGGTACAGCTAAAACGACAGGGTGGGCTCGAGACCTCGGCGGCCGCGGGCCAGCCAGTAGAAAACGCGCTTCGGCTGCCGCTCACTTACGGAGGCGAGACGGTTGGCCAGCTGGTGCTGGGGCCGCGAGCCGGGGAAGAGGGGTTTGCGGACGCAGAACGGCGGCTTCTAGAGGACCTAGCACACCAGATCGGCGCGTCCGCCCACGCCACGCTCATGACCGACGAGGCTCTCAGGCTCTCTGCCGACCTGCAGCGCTCGCGCGAGCGACTCGTCGAGGCGCGCGAAGAAGAGCGCCGGCGCCTAAGGCGAGACCTGCACGATGGTCTAGGTCCACAGCTCTCCAGCCAAGCGCTCACGATCGACGCCATCCGCGCGCTCATGAGGCGAGACCCCGACGCTGCCGAGGAGCTCTTACTCGACCTGAAGGCGGATGCCCAGGATGCCGTAACGGACATCCGCCGCCTGGTCTACGG
>JALZFJ010000007.1 GCA_030867425.1 Actinomycetota bacterium
GGAGTACAGCGAACTATCCGCCAAGGTGCGCATCAAGAGCGGCACAGAGGAGGAGCGAACCCACTTTAAGGAGCTGCACACAAACCGCTCTGAGGCCATCCTAAGAGCCTCGGAGGAAGAGCTATACACGGTGGAGGAGCCGGAAGCAGTGCAGATACCGCCGATGGCCCGCATCCACAACTCCATCACCTGTGCCGACTGCGGAGAGCCCACCATGGAGACTCGTGTCCGGAGGCTGGAGGGCAAAGTGCTCTGCCCGGCCTGTTTCGATGCCGCTCTCTCCCGCTAAAGCAGTACAAGAAGTGTACCTGAGCGCGAATCTACCTTCGATTCTTAGGACCTCCGGAATTGAGTAAGGGAGAAGACCTCTCTTTTCTGGCCCCGCCTGGTGAGGTAGCGGATTGGCGGCTGGTTGCCGCCTTCGACGCCGCGGCCGAGGTGGGGCTCTTTGAGAAGCTTCCAGCCACCCCCAAAGAAGCGGCCACCCACCTCGGGCTCGACGAACGAGCCGTACGGATCTTGCTCGGCGCACTCTCCGTCTGGGGGGTGGTCGAAGAGTGCGACGGCAGCTACTCGATGCGTCCGGGTCAGCCTTATCAGAGAGAGGTGGCGACCCTGCGCCATCACGCTCAAGTACTCCGGACGTGGAGCACCCAGCTCGGCGACCGGCTGCGGGGAACCCCTCCTTCCCCCTTCGAGATGCCTCCGGAACGCCGCCGGCGCTGGCTCGAAGCGCTGGCCGCGGGATCCCGCAACCGTGCTCCTCTCGCCGTGGGAGCCTGCCTTGAGCGCTTCCCGAATGCTCGTCGCGTCCTGGACCTCGGTGGAGGTCACGGCGAATATGCTCGTGCCTTCGCCCAACGAGGCCTCGAGGTGGTGCTGCAGGATCTGGAACCAACCATAGAGTTACTCAAAGGTGGCGACCTGCCCCGCTCCGGGGTGGAGCTATTCGCGGGAGATTTCTTCGAAACACTGCCCGCTTCGCAATTCGATCTGGTCTTCTGTGCCGGCGTCACACATACCTACGACGGCGAGCGTAACCGCCTGCTCTACAGGCGGCTGGCCTCGGTCATCGCTCCCGAAGGCGGTCTGGCTATCGTCACCTTCGTGCCCGAGCGAGACTCGAGGGCGCTGATCTTCGCGGTACAGATGCTGGCGGTATCTGCGGGCGGGAACGCCCACAGAGAGAGCGACTACCGCGAGTGGCTAAAGGCAGAAGGCTACCGAGAACCCGAGATCCGGAGCCTCGGTAACCACCCCAACCTCCTTTTGCTCGCCTCCCGCTGACAACCATCAAGACGCCTACGCGGTAGTCCACTTCGCAAAAACCGGCAGAGGGTTCGCTGCGAACCAAAGATTCCAGTAGAATAGAAGGTTGTAAGGAGATCATCCCAAAAAATCAATGCGAAAGATTACGCTTAGCTCCGACTGGCGGTTAGCAGATTTGGTTAATTTTTTGGAATAGAAGGGACAGGAAAACGGTGAACGTTCGCAGAGTGTCAAGGCGGTCTCTACGCATAGTACTAGCGGGTGTGTTAGGGCTTTTGATGGTTATCGTGTTGAGCCCGGCTGCGGGCGGGGCGCAAGAACCTCAACAGGTAGAGAGGCTCACCATCGCGACCGAAGCTGATAAGGGCAACCTTACCCCTTATAGCTTCAGGCCTCCTCCGGGCCTCCACGCCGAGCTCACGAACCTCGTCCACGACACGCTCTTTCTGGATCCATACACGGAGGAGCCGATCCCATGGCTCGCGACGGACGCCTCTCCGAGCTCGGACGCGAGGACCTGGACCGTGACGCTGCGCGATGACGTAACCTGGCACGACGGCGAGGAGTTCACCGCAGATGATGTGGCGTTTACCTACGAATACTATAGGGATGGACCCTCCAACCGCTACTCGCATCACGCGAGCGAATATCCGGTCATAGAGTCCGCCGAGGCACTAGACGCGAGTACGGTGGAGTTCACCTGCGCCGATCCCTGCCCCACGCTGGAGCTCATTACCCTGGCTGACCTTCCGATCCTGCCGAAGCACATCTGGGAGAACGTCGAGGATCCGCAGACGTACACGGAGTTGCCGGTGGGCACCGGGCCGTACAAGCTCGTAGAGTACGTAGAGGATCAATCCTACCGACTCGAGGCCAACGAGGATTACTTCCTCGGCCCGCCGGCGGTAAGGGAGATAGATATGCCGATAGTTACGGATCCTTCGAGCATTTTTCTCGCCCTGGAGACCGGCCAGGTAGATTCTGTAACGCGCAACATTCCTCCCGAGATAGAGGAGCGGCTAGCAGAGAACGAAGACATCGAGATGGTCGACGGAGATCGGTTCTCGTCGGTCTTTCTCAGGTTCAACGCTGAAACTCCGCCGCTCGACCAGCAAGAATTCCGAAGGGCTCTTGATATGGCTATAGACCGACAGGCTCTGGTGGACACGGTGTTATTAGGTAGCGGAAGACCGGGAAGTCCCTCGTTCCTGCATCCGGATTCCAGATGGTACGAGCCCCAAGAGGCACGCTTCGATCCCGCGCAGTCCAACACGATTCTAGACGAAGCCGGGATCACAGATTCCGACGGAGACGGAACCCGGGAGAGCGACGGGGAACCGGTCAATCTAGAGGTTATCGTACCGGCCAACGACCCTCAGCAGATTCGTACAGCCGAGCTGGTCGCCCAGCAACTTGAGGAGATAGGCGTCGGTCTAGAGGTCCAGTCCTTGGACCCGGGCACCGTAAGCCAAAGGCAGAACTCGCAGGACTTCGAACTCGCCACTATGCAGGGCGTACCTCATCTGCTCGGGGATCCTACCCAGCTTATGGAGTCACTAACATCTTTACTGTACTACTCTAATCCCGAGTACGAAGAGCTAGAATCCGAGTGGTGGGAGGACACCACCATCGAGGAGCAGGGCGAGACACTCTCCGAAATCCAGACGCTCTTCTCCGAGGATCCGCCGGCGTTCACGCTCTACTACCCTGACACTGACTATGCTTACAACGCGAGTGCCTACGACGGATGGATACCGGCCACGGGGCATGGCATCCACCACAAGTGGTCACTGTTACCGCAAGCAGCAGAGCTGTTGGGTAGATAAGGGGAATCTTGCAGGCTGCTCTGGCGGAGAATACTGGCAGCGATAGAGTGTACCGGTACGCTCTCGTGAGCGTCATGGCAGTAGTCCCGCTCGCGCTGGTCGGCTTTGCGGGCGGACCGACGCCAGAAGACAGCGAGGACCAGATATAGTTGCCACGACCTTCCCAAGCCGGGTGGGGGCGAGTCGTCGGGCGGATAGCCCAGTACGCTCTCGTCGTCCTGATCACGCTATCGCTCAACTTCGCCATACCTCGCCTGGCACCCGGAAGCCCAATCGACTACCTGGTCCCAAGCGAGCAGGTTTCCACCGTCACCCCCGAGCAACGAGAGCTGATACTGGCGCAGTTCGGGCTTGAGCGGCCGCTCGCCGAGCAGTACTGGAGCTACCTAGCAGGGATCGCGCAGGGAGATCTCGGCGTCTCGACCCAGCAAGGCCGACCCGTAGTAGACATGCTGCTGGAGAGGCTGCCCTGGACCCTCGTCTTGGTGGGAGGGGCGATCGCGCTGTCGCTCATCGTCGGGGCCGGCGCCGGATTTCTCGCGGCCGCTCGGCGAGGGGGGCGAATGGAGGTCGGAGGGCTCGCCTTCTTCATGTTCCTCGACTCGATGCCCCCGTTCTGGATCGGGATGCTCCTCCTCGTACTGTTCTCAGGATACTTGAATCTTCTGCCGGTCTTCGGAGCCCTTCCGCTGACGAACGCAGCAGGCGGTTTCGGTCTCACCCTTGACGTCGCCGAGCGTCTTGTGCTCCCCCTGCTGACGCTGACCTTGGTGAGGGCTGGCTGGCTCTTCCTAGTGGCGAGGTCCTCGCTCGCGGGCGAGCTCTCCGAGGATTACATACTCATGGCCGAGGCAAAGGGCCTACCTCGACGCCGGGTACTGCTCAGGCACGGGGTCCGCAATGCCCTCCTCCCCCTAGTGACCGCCGTGGCTGTGGAGGCGGGTACCCTCGTGGGAGGAGCGACGGTGGTCGAGACCGTATTCTCTTACCCCGGCTTGGGGCGATTGATCTACGAGAGCGTCTTGAACCGGGACTATACTGTACTGCAGGGAGCGTTTCTGCTGCTGGCGGTGGGGGTCATCGCGGCCAACCTCTTGGCCGACCTTCTCTATCCACTTATAGACCCTCGGGTAAGGACGGAGGGAGCCCGATGACCGGGGCTAAGCTGGGGCGCATAGGAGCGACGATACTTGTACTTTTCGTGATCGCCGCGGTCTTTGCCCCGGTGTTTGCCCCCCACGATCCCACGGTACGCACCGCCGAGCCCTTCGCGGCACCATCGCTCGCCCACCCCTTAGGGGCGAACGACGTGGGCCAGGATATCTTGAGCGAGCTCCTCTTTGCCAGCAGGATTTCGCTTACGGTCGGCATCGTCACCGCGTGTCTGGGCACGGTTCTGGGAGTGACGATCGGGGTTGTCAGCGGATACCTCAGAGGTCCTGTAGACGGCGTGCTAATGCGAGGCGTGGACGTGATCCTCTCTCTGCCCTTCCTGCCGCTCATGATCGTGCTGGCGGCGTTCCTCGGGCAGAACACCACTAACCTGATACTGGTTATAGGCTTGCTGATCTGGGCTCGCCCGGCCCGGCTGCTTCGCTCCCAGGTACTTTCGGTACGGGAGAGCGGACACGTACAGGCAGCTCGAGCGATGGGCGCTACCCATAGTTATATAATGATCCGTCATATACTGCCCAGGATCACGCCGCTGGTCGCGGCGCAGTTCGTCCGTACGGCGAACGTCTCCATAATGCTCGAGGCCTCTCTGGCCTTTCTCGGCCTCAGCGATCCGTTCCAGAAGAGCTGGGGCGCCATCCTGTTCTACGCTAACGCCCGCTCGGCCTTCCTCACCGACGCCTGGCTCTGGTGGGTGCTGCCGCCGGGGCTGTGCATCGCGGCGGTAGTAGTCAGCTTCGCGTTCCTGGGCTTCGCTATGGAGGAGCGAGTAGATCCACGCCTGCGCTCCAACCTGCCGGCAAGCGATTCCGTGCAGGATGAGGAGATACCGACGCCTGTCGGAGGGGGCGCACTCCGATGAGCGCACTCCTCGAGGTTAGCGGTTTGAGTACCGTGTATCACACCCCCGAGGGCCCGGTCCGGGCTGTAGACGGCGTAGCTCTTGCCGTAGGACAAGGAGAGATCCTCGGGGTCGTCGGCGAGTCTGGCTCCGGCAAGACAACGCTTGTAATGTCCCTGATGCGTCTTATAAAACCCCCAGGACAGATACTCAAGGCCAGCGAGGTGCTACTGGACGGTGAAGACCTCTTCCGCCTCCCCCGCTCGGAGATGATCTCACGGCGGGGCCGAGACCTGGGCCTGATCCCTCAGAGCGCCATGCACGCCCTGAACCCGGTGATCTCGATCGACCGGCAGGTCGCCGAAGCGATCACCGCACATGGTGCAGTCGACAGTAGGGCCGCCCTACGTACGGCTCGAGAGAGACTGCAGGAGGTCGGTATCCCACCCGAGCGCTGCCGCGCCTATCCTCATGAATTGAGCGGCGGTATGAGGCAGCGGTGCGTGATAGCAATGGCCGTCGCCAACGAGCCGAAGCTAGTTATCGCCGATGAGCCGGTCTCCGGGCTCGACGTCATCGTGCAAGCTCGCATCTTGCGCTTGATCTCGGATCTCAAGGAAAGCCGGGGCCTCTCCATGATACTGGTCTCCCATGACTTACCGATGGTGGCCAGGATCTGTGACCGCATCGCGGTGATGTACGCCGGTAGGATCGTCGAGGTAGGCGAGGCACGAACTGTATTCCAGAACCCTCTGCACCCATACACCAGGGCCCTAGTACAAGCTATCCCCCAGGTACACGGTCCCAGGCGGACCTTACGGTCCATTCCAGGCGATCCTCCGGACCTGAACCGCCTGCCACCCGGATGCAATTTCGAACCCCGCTGCCCCGCAGCCTTCGCCGATTGCCGGGGAGTTGACCCCTCGCTGGAGGAGGTGGAGTCTGGCAGGGAGGTAGCCTGTCTGCTCTACCATAAAGGTGAACGGAAGTAGAAGCTTGACCATCAGCCCAAGATCCGGTGCTCCGCTGCTTGAGGTGAGGAATCTAGACGTTCGTTTCGGGGCTCGCGGGCGATCGGGGGAGGTTGCGGCCGTGCGTGGGGTGGGCTTCACTATCGCTCCGGGCAAGATTCTCGGGCTCATCGGCGAGAGTGGATCAGGCAAGACCACCGTGGCACGCACTGTGATGGGGCTGGTTCGGTCCGCCACGGGAAGTGTTCGCTTCGAGGGCAGAGAGATCCTCGGACTCTCCGAGCGGGAGCTGCGAAAGGTCCGGCGTCGCCTCCACCTCGTATTTCAGGACCCCTATGACTCCCTTCATCCAGGTATGCGGGTGCGTGAGATCGTCGAAGAGGCGATGAAGATCCACGGTATTGGAGAGCGCGCCCAGAGAAGGGCAGCGGTCTCCAACACATTAGAGGATGTAGGCCTTACCCCGAGCTCCCGTTTTACCGAGCGTTATCCGCACCAACTCTCCGGAGGGCAACGACAGCGGGTCGCGATCGCCCGGGCCATGGTGCTCGACCCCGCCCTTGTGTTAGCCGACGAGCCGACTTCGATGCTAGATCTCTCCCTGCGCTCTGAGATATTAGAGATACTCAAGAGACACCGGGACACGCGTGGTACTGGATATCTGTTCATAACCCACGACCTCGCCCTAGCCAGCTACCTTTGCGACCGTATCGCGGTGATGTTCAGGGGCAAGCTGGTCGAGTTAGGACCTACAGAGACCGTGATCACAAACCCTCTGCACCCCTACACGAAGATGCTCCTGCAGGCCGTAGAGGAGCTTGCACCCCCGGAGCCACACAAGCCGGAAGACTATCAGGCGAGCGATCATGGCATTCAACTGGAAGAAAGTTATGTTACCATCATTCCCGAGTTGAGAGAAGTAGCTCCGGACCATTACGTGGCCCACCCGCCTAACAGACAAGCTACACCGGATCAAGCTGTACCCGATAAGGAGGAGTAGAGTGCAAAGTAGAAGGCTGGTCTTTTTTGCAGGACTCGACCCGGCCATCAGCACCCGCCCGTCGTACATGGCCTACCACTTCGCCTCGGTGGCACACCGGTCCGGCCTGGAGGCCGAAGTGAGGCTGGCGGGGGATGCGGTGGATATCCTGAAAGAAGGAGGGGTTCCGGATCCCGGATCTAACAAGCGCCTGCTCAACTACATGAACGAGGCCGTAGCGAGCGACCTCTTCGTCTCGGTCTGACCGCGGTGCGTGGACGCCCGTGCGGTGTCCGATGACGATATCCGCCGGTGGGGAGCGGTGCGCCGAAAGTTGGGCGATATCCTAACCGAGGTGGCCGAGGGAAGCTCAGAGTTGGTCTATCTAGGGTAGGTTTTTCCCAAGCGAGGCTCGAGGGCGCTGATCTTCGCGGTACAGATGAGAGGGCTCATCGCTGGGTACCATGTAATCGTGGGGCGAACACCACGCTTTTGACGAGCATAAGGACCTCATGCGCCAATCCGAAGCCCCACCTATGAAGCCCTGATCGAGGCGCTGAGAGTGACGATTTCGGCGGTTGCTGCTCAGGATGCCCGAGGTTAACTTCGAGCACTGCGGGTACGGACTATCGGCTCAATTCCTTTTTTCTTCTGTAGAGAACTCGGCATCAACTTGAGCCATGTACTGCAGCTTACAGTACTATTGACCTACACCGCAGTGTTGGCGGTTGGATGCTTGCTCGGAAAACCTGCACAAGAAGGTGGTGGAGCCGCTTCTCCTCGGCATGCACCCGCCCAACTAATAGCCCACCAACGTCAGCGCTCTACCCTCCCCACAGGACGTCGAAGGCGCGCCGGAGCTGAGGGTCCTTCGCGAAGATCTCCTCCCTGGAGAGGCCCCTGCCTTCCGCCGGAGTGGGCGCCCCTTGGCCTTCTTCGGGTCTCGCCTGGACGTCCGGCGCGACGCCGGTATCCTGGATGGAAGCTCCGTCGGCGGTCAGCCACTCGTCCGTGGCGAGGCTAACAGCCGAGCCGTCGCCCAAGGGGTACTGGCGGACCACGGTCCCGAGGCCATAGGTCGTCTCGCCGACCACCTTCGCCCGGTTGTTGTCCTTTAGTGCCCCGGCCACGATCTCGGCGCTCGAGCTCGAACCTCCGTCGACCAGAACAACCAAGGAGGCGTCCGAGGGCTCGTTGCCCTCGGGGACGAGCCTCTCCTCCTCCTCGCCGTCGGCGTCCCGTTGGACGTAGATCACGCTTCCGGCCGGCAGGAACCGCGCAGCCACCCCCTCGGCCTCTTCCACGTATCCCCCCGTATTGTCCCGGAGGTCCAGCACGAAGCGCTCCGCCCCGGCCTGTACAGCCTCCGTGATCGCCTCGTCGAGCCCCTCGGCACTGTCCTCCGAGAACGATGCCAGCCTGAGGTGGGCCGTGCCTGTGCTAGGGACAAGGTTCCAAGAGGCGGGCTGTACGTCGAACTCGGCGCTCTCGAGGGAAAATACACGCTGCTCCCCGTCCCGGAGCACGGTCAGCCCCACCCGGCTCCCCTCCGGATCCCTAACCCTTTCGGCGATCTCCCCAAAGTCCTCATCCTGCACGCTCTCGCCGTCCACCGCGACGAGAACGTCCCCAGGCTCGATCCCCGCCTCCTGGGCTGGGGAGCCGTCCATGAGAGAGGAGACGACGATCTTGCCTTCCCTTACCTGGAGCTTAACCCCGATCCCGACTTCCCTGTTGGAGGAGCCCTTGTTGACGTACTCGGCATCTTCGGGGGTCAGAAAGCCCGTGTGCCTCTCGTCACCCAAAGAGTCGAGCATCCCCCTTATAGCCTCGTAGGTCAGCTCCTCTGGTTCGAGAGCCCCCCGGTGCAGGTAGTTCTCACTGACCACCTTCAATGCCTCGGCGTACAGAGCCACGTTCTCGTCGTCCTCTTGGGAGAAGCCCGCCGGGACCGCGCTCTCTTGGTCCTCGGCGGGGACGCTCGGCGGACTCTGGGAGCGTCCATACAGGTACGCCCCGAGAACGAGCGTGAGCACCGCAAGAAGGAGGACCGCACGCCGAACCGGCGTGCGGAACCGAGCCGCCTCGGTAGCTATCCCTTTTCGCACGCCCGCAATTCTACTACCTGCAGGCCCTTCGACCGCCGTCGGCGACGGTCTGGTTTGCTCTCCGAGAACCATCAGTCCCTGATGTGATCACGGTCCCGGAGGCACTCGCGCCTCTTCGAGCACTGCACCTACAACACTGCGCAATCCTCTTTCTTGCCGTTGTGAGAACCTTCTTCCCGGAATACGTCGACTAGTAAGGAAAGAGGCAAGAAGAGCGGCGCAGGTCTTCGGAGTAAGCTCTCGTGGGGGCCACGGTGCCAAGCAAGGTGACCTCTCATGTAAGATGCTGTAAGAGCTCTAAGGCACTAACGCGCGGCCTGCCGAGTTCGTCTTGCTCGTTGACTTCCGTGCCGTTCGCCGGGTGGTCAGAAAGCCTGAGGACTCAAAGTATCTTCGCCAACTTAGAATGGATGGTTATCTTGCGGTTCTGCACCTCGATGGTGCCGTCGCGCTGAAACTCGCTCATAACCTTGGAGACGGCCTCGCGGGTCGAGGCTATCATGTTCGCCAGCTCCTGATGCGTAAGGCGCACGTCCAGCGTAGTGCCCGTCCCGTTCTCTTCCCCGAAACGCTCGCCGAGTTTCAAGAGTAGGCTCGCCAGGCGCGAGGAGACCTCCCGGTGCAGGAGGCTCTCTATGACCTCGTCGGACTGCGTGAGGCGCTCTGAGAAGCAAGCGAAGAGATCAAGAGCTAACCGCGGATTGTGATTTATCGCTTCGGTAAGGGCGGACTTCCGGACCCCAGCCACCCGCAAGTCGGTGACGGCCTCGGCGAAGACGTCTTGCCCTTGTCCCTCGACCAGGCTCAGCTTGCCAAAGACACCGTAATCCTTTAGCAACGCGGTCGTGGCTTCTTTGAACTCGCCATAAAGCTTGTATAAACGAATCGTCCCCTCGAGCAAGAAGTAGAGTTGGTTGTCGGGATCGCCAGGTGTGAAGATAACGTCCCTGGCCTTGAAGCACCGCTCGACTACCCTGACACCCGCGTTCTCGAACTCTTCGAGCCCGAAACCTTCGGGAGCCACAGGTGTTGAGAAGCCTGCGCTATCATGCCCAAACATACGCTCTCTAAGCATTCGTTCTAGTTTTCTCTCTTTCTATCCTGGTTGCCGTTCTCCGACCGCGGCCCTCGGACATGTGCTGCTCTTTGTAGAACCGGAATAAGAGGTTAACTTCCTTCCTGTACTGCCGGAGCACGTTCGCCAAGTACTCTATATAGACCTCTCCCGACGCGGTGATCGAGTACCTGAGCCAGCACGGCTCGGAACCGGGCCTCTCGGGCTTGGAGACGACTATGCCTTCTTTCTCCATATGTCGCAGGGCTCGATACACGGCTTCTGAGCGTGTCGCCCCAAGATCGAAATCGATCACCTGCTGCGCCAGCTCACATCCATAGCAGTCCCGCTCTCGCAAGATGACGAGGAGGAACGGCGTGACCCAGTCTGGAGACGGTATCTCCAACACCCCGCCGCTCACCACACCAAAGAAGCTCTGGACCTGCTGCTCGAATGCAGAGGTTATCTTCTCGTCACCGCCCAAGGTGGGAGCGTC
>JALZFJ010000022.1 GCA_030867425.1 Actinomycetota bacterium
CAGCAGCTCCGCGCACGATGGGCACCACGCGCAAGTAGACCCTGTCCGTCAGGCGGCGGTTGAGCCGGACCTCATCCTCGCAGGAGCGGCGCCTGGACTCGAGCGTGGTGTGGTCGACGAAGCCGTAGCTGACGGGTTTCTTGACCTTAACGACTCGGTCTCCGCTCAAAAAGACCCAAGAGACGTGCGTCTCGACCAGCTCCACCGTCGCCGGCCGCCACGGGTAGGCCTCGGGTTTAAGCAATCCTTCAACCACGGCAGTCTCAGTCATCAGTTCCTTGGATTGACCAAATAAGGTGTCGAGAGAGACGCTATGGGAAAACAGCTCTAGCCGGTGAGGATGCCCATCTCGCGGGCCTTGACCCGAACCTCGAGCTGCGAGTGCGCTCCCAGGGCCTGCAAGAGCGAGCGGACATGGTTTCTGACCGTGGCCTCAAAGAGGTAGAGCTCCTTGCCGATCTCTTTTCCTCCTATATATAGTGTTATAGTGTTCACTCTTCCCGCTGGACCGTAATCACGCCCGTGCCTATCGACAGCTCCAGCGACAGCTGCCGCTCAGCTTGGTCGTACCCTTCGTCCTCGAAGTCCTGATCTACGTCCTCGCCACCTACGGTGCGACCAAAAAGGACCACCGAGCCGTTCTCGGCCTGGGCATCGGCTCGTACAGATGCCTCTCTGGGTACTATCACCGTCAGCGCGCCCGCATTGTCGACGCGGGCTTCGACCTCTGTTGTGCCTTCGGGAAGCTCTATATCCCTGAGGTTGACCTCGAGCGATCCCGAGCCGAGCTCGTAACTGTCCTCAAGTTCGTCGATGCTCCTTGGCTGCTCGGTACGGAACGAGAAGTCACCCTCGCGCGCCACGGAACTGAGCACGCTCCCGATCACCAACCCTGCTGCTATGGTTGCCAGCACTAGCAGTAACAGAATACCTAGGGCTACTATCCACCTGACCGGCAGCTGTCCTCTCTGGCTCATCGTCGCCGCTCTCCTTCTCGTATAACGTAGGTTTCTTGGATGTCATCTTATCGGCCAGAAGCTGTAGTTGCTTGAGCGATATGTGTCATCTCTCTGTTGTCACATCTCTTACCATAAAATATCCAAAATAGTCTACTTTTTCACTAAAATTGCGCTATAATCTGCCTAGATGTAGGCTGACCTTGTGGAGGTTGACGTGCAGAAGCTAAAGGAGCTTAGGCGCCGACGAGTGTTGACGATGGAGGAGCTGGCAGAGAGGGCCGGCGTAGGGCGCAACACTGTCTGGAGGCTGGAGCACGGCGTTATGGGAGCGCAACCCCGCACGATCAGGAAACTAGCGGCCGCGCTGGAGGTGGAGCCGGAAGAGCTTGTCAAGACAGAGGGCGGCCATGCCTAGCGCCAACGGCCACAGTCCCAAGCGGGCCGTCCTCTACGCTCGCGTGTCCACTGATGAGCAGGCCAAGAGCGGCTACTCCTTAGCACAGCAGTTGGAAGCCTTGAGCGCGTACGCGGCTCGCGAAGGATACGAGGCCTTAGAAGAGGTAACAGATCCAGGTCAGAGCGGAGCGAGCCTTGCGCGGCCGGGGATGGATAAGGTGCGGGATCACGTGGCCGCCGGCGGGGTGTCGGTCGTGTTTGCCCAAGACCGCGACAGGTTCGCTCGCGAGCCCGCCTATCACTACCTTCTTCGGCGGGAGTTCGAGGAACACGGCTGCAAGCTTAAGGCCTTGAACGACCGGGGCGATGACTCGCCAGAGGGCGAGCTGACAGACGGCATGCTCGACCAGCTCGCCAAGTATCAGCGAGCCAAGACCGCCGAGCAGAGCCGCCGGGGAAAGCGTCAGAAGGCGCGGCAGGGCAAGATCGTTGCCAGTCACTCCCCCGTCTACGGCTTCCACTACACGAAAGACCGCAAAGGCTACGAAGTAGACGAAGCGAAGATGCGTGTGGTGAGGAGAATCTTCGAGGAGATAGCGGCGGGCAGAACCCTGCGGTCGATAAAGAGGGGTCTGGACGGCGACGGCATCCCGACACCCGGGGGCGGCCGGTTCTGGAGCCACGCGTACCTGAAGCAGCTCATCGCGCACGACGTCTACCGCCCACATGCCTACGACGAACTCGAAGGGCTGGTAAGCCCCGACGTGGCAGCTCGGCTAGATCCGAACAAGGTCTACGGGATCTGGTGGTTCGGACGTAAGCGTCATCACCAAGGGCAAAGGAGCGAAAACGGTCCCGACGGCAGGCACTACCGTAAGACCAAAAAAAGCATCTGGTTAGATCGCGAGCAGTGGATAGCGGTTCCCGTTCCCGACTCTGGCATATCACGAGAGCTTATAGACGCGGCCCGCGAGCGCGTGAAGAACAACAGGCCCGCCGCAAAAACGGGCGCTCGCTTCTGGGAGCTCTCGGGTGGGATCTGGCGGTGCGCCTCCTGCGGGCGGGCGATGTCCGGCACGCGGGTAGGCAGCCAGGGCAAAATGCGTTTCTACTACCGCTGCCCGAACCACGCAGCGAGCGGCCCAAAGGCATGCCCGAACAACAAGAACCACCGGGCAGAGAAGGTAGAAGCCGAAGTCTGGGAAGAGGTCTCTTCCCTGCTCAAAGAGCCCGAGCGCCTACGGGCGGGCGTAGCGCGCATGTTGGAGGATCAACGCCGCGGCAATCCCGAGCGCGAGATGCGTCTGTGGGCCAAGCGGCTTGCTGAGGTAGACGCGAAGCGCTCACGCTACCAAGACATGGCAGCCGAAGGCCTCATCGACTTCGTAGAGCTGCGCGCCAAGCTCGACACCCTCGAAACTGCCCGCAAGACCGCCGCTCGCGAGCTGGAAGCCGTCCGCTCGCACGCAGAACAGCTCGCCAGTCTCAAGCTCGAAACGGAGGCCCTAATAGAAGCCTACTCCCACAGGGCTCGCGAGGGCTTAGACCTCTACACGCCCCAAGACCGCCACGACGCTTATAGGGCTTTGGGCCTCAAAGTCACGGCCCACCCCGACGGTACCGTAGAGCGCACTCTCTACAGTAGGCCTATGTGTAGTAATTCAAAAACTCCGCGTTTATCTCCTTGAAAGGGACACGCTTCTCCTTGAAGTACTTCTTGGCGCGCCTGCACCAGGAGCACGTCGTGGTGCTGAACAAAACTACCCTGGCCAACTCCTTCTCCTTTACTCCATGTTCGCCTTGAGCGCCTCAGCGAGGTGCTCCACCGGCTCGAGTTTTTTCGGGTTTTCGAGGTCCATGTACTCGACGAACTCCTCCTCGGAAGCGTAGTTCATCTTGGGGTTGTTCTTTTTCTCGTCGCCCAAAGTGGAGTGACTCCGGCCCTTGTAGTCGTGGCCGGGGTAGACTTCGAGGTCGTCGGGGAGGCTATTGTAAGTATGGTAGAGGGTGTGGTACTGCTGGACGGCGTTACCGTTTAGCAGGTCCGTGCGGCCGCAGGAGCCTAAGAGGAGGGCGTCGGCAGTAAGGATCCTACCCGGCAGGAGGATCGAGATGAGGTCCTTGGCGTGGCCGGGGGTGTGGAGTAACTTGAGGGGGAAAACCCCCAGGTGGAGCCGGTCTCCGTCCTGGACTCGGACGTCTACGGCACTCGAAGGGGCCTTTTCGTGCATGACGAGCTTCGCTACAGACTTGGTCTTCAGGTTTCGTGCTCCTGAGACGTGGTCGGCGTGGGTGTGGGTGTCGATGACGTAGGCGAGCCTCAAGGAGTGCTCAAAGACGAAGCCGAGCATGGGCTCAACCATCTCCGCCTCGGGGTCCACGATAGCCGCGAGTCTGGTCTCGGGATCGGCGACGACGTAGCCCAGGCACCCGCGCTCCACCCTAAACTGCTCGAAGAGGTAGTCCTGCTGCTCGCTCTTCATCCTTACTCGCTCTGGTCAAGCTCGGGCAGCCTCTTCCGGGCCTCCCTTACTTCCGCATCGTCCAGGTTATGGCGCAGGTACCTGTCCGCTTCGGCCGGCAGGGTTGCGTCCTCGGGTCGGGGGTCGTGCAACCTCTCCAGCAGCCTTTGCCGGTCGGGGAGATCAGTCGTGTCGTCGGGCTTTCCCACAGCTTCATTCTACCGGAGGTTCTCCCAGTATGGGGCCAGGGCCTTTCGGGCTGTCTCCACGGGACCGGCGTCTCCCGCATACTCCCACGCCGGCGGATCTTCCTCCTCGACGCCGATTATCGTGGCGGCAATACTATCCGTGAGCGCATCCAGGTTGTATCCGCCCTCCAGAGTCAAGACCGGGGGCACCGCTCCGACCTCGCGAGCCACGGCGGCGAGCCCCGCTGCTAAGCTGCCAAAGGAGGCCGCCGTGAGGCGCATCCCTCCCAACAAGTCGTCGGCGTGGGCGTCGTAGCCTGCGGAGACGAGGATCAAGCCCGGGCGGAACTCCCGCAGGATGGGGACGAAGAAGCCGGCGAACGCTGCAGCGTACAGGTCCTCCCCGGAGCGCGCGGGCAGGGGGACGTTCGCCGTGAAGCCTTCTCCCCGTCTCTCGCCTACCTCGCGCGCGTCACCGGTTCCCGGGTAGAAGGGGCTCTGGTGTGCCGAGAGGTACAGCACCTCCCCGTCCGAGTAGAAGATATCCTGGGTGCCGTTGCCGTGGTGGACGTCCCAGTCGAGGATGGCGATCCTACCGAGTCCCCGCGAACGGGCGTGCTTGGCAGCCACCGCGGCGTTGTTTATGAGGCAGAAGCCCATGCCGTAGCGGCGACCGGCGTGGTGGCCCGGGGGGCGGGCGATGGCGAAGGCCGCCTCTCCCGAGATGGCGCTTTCGACCGCCCCTATGGCGGCCCCGCTCGCTAAAGTTGCGGCCTCCCAGGAGGCGGAGCTAAGGGCAGTGTCGAAGTCGAGGTAGCCCCCGCCTATTTCGGAGAGCCTTTCGAGGCGGTCCAGGTAGTTGGGGGCGTGGACCGCTTCGAGGGCGTGCCTCGGGGCGGGTTCGCAGGGGCGCCACTCGATCCCGGCACCGGATCTCTCTGCTTCCTCGACCCCGGCGAGCGCCGCCGGGAACCTCTCCGGGGCCTCCACGTGGGCCACGCCGTTTATGTGACGCCCGGAGGCGGGATTGCTGTAGACGTGCAACTCTTACGCTCCAGATCCGGCTACCGACGCTGCGGGTTGCGCAGGGCTTCGATGATGTCCTCCGTGACCTTCTGTGGGTCCTGGTCGGTATCTACTACGGTGAGATCCCCTGTTCTTCGTAGTGGTCCTTGATAGCCTTGGCCTCCTCGAAGTAGGTCTCTATCTGCCGCCAGATGGCCTCTTCGGTGTCGTCCTCGCGCTGCACGAACGGCTCGGGGTCCTCGCCTTCTTCCGAGTCCAGGGGAGGGTCGTGCTCGAGGTGGTACACCCTGCCGGTGGCTAAGGAGTGTCGCCTGCTGCTGATGATCCGCTCGATCAGCTCCTATCAGCTCCTCACTGCTGGGCCCGTCGAGTACGATCACGTGGTCCAGGCCGCCACTGCGATCCTTCAGCTCCTCATCCAGCATGCGGGCCTGCTCTATGGTGCACGGACAGGCGTCGAGAATCCAGGCCCCCGCAGGCTGCAGGTGGGGCCGCACCAGCTCCATGATCATTTCGTCCGGGACCGGCTCGCCCCGATCGCTGTAGCCCTTTAGTTCGCGTCCTAGCTCAGTGTCGGCCTCTATCCGGTCCCGGACCAAATCCCCGGTCGAGATGCGCGCGTAGTTGAGCTTCCCCGAGACCAGCTGGGCCTGGGTTCCGTTGTCGCACCCCACCGCACCCAGCAACTATACCTTCATACCGTAACCTCCACTCCTTCTCCGTCGCACGGGCCCAGGTGTCGGGCCTCCTCACCATCTTAACGAGAATAGAATCTTCGGGCTCACCTCGCAGGGGCTGGCGCGGGACAGCTGGGGCTCATGGGTTAACATCTGCCAGACGGCGAGACTTTAGAAGGAGCTTGTAGTGCGACAAGAAGACAGACGGGTGCTGGGACGTGAGACGCGCGGGCCTATCGGGGCGGAGCACTTGGACACGGTGCCGTGGAGCCACGCTAGCGCCGACTCAGTCGTCGAGTTCTCGACGAACGAGCTGACCGCGATCTGCCCGATAACGGGACAGCCGGACTTCTACGAGCTCAAGCTCAGCTACCGTCCAGGGACGCGCCTGCTAGAGTCCAAAGCGATGAAGCTCTACCTGTGGAGCTTTCGAGACAGGGGAATGTTCGCCGAGGACCTGGCCGCGACCCTCCTCGAGGATCTCGTCGCTGTCTGCGCCCCGGCGCAGATGACAGTGGACCTCACACAGCAGGTGCGGGGCGGTCTGCAGATACGGACCGTAGTGCGGTACCCGTAGAACAGAATGGCCTAGACTTGAAAGATATGGGCCGACGACATGGAATCGTAGAATAAATACTGGTTCTTGGGCAACCGGAAGAGATCTTTCGTTCGGGCTTTGCACAAGAAAATTCGGCAACAATGTGCTTGGCTCACCAAGAGTTTCACCGACCTCAGATCGGGCAAAATACAGGGCGGTAATGCCAACTAAGGAAGGAGGAAGTAGTGACTAACATGGACAGGGGATGGCAATCACCACCGGAGGGTGCTCGGGAATGGCTTGGCCAGATGCAGGCCCTCTCGGAGCAGATCCTCAAGCAGCAGCAGAACTCCCAGCAAATGATGCAGGAGTTGATGAATACCTATATCCAGCTCCTCAACACCCCGGGTTCGTACGCCTCCGGGCAAGCCGAACAGCAGCAGCAAACCCTCCAGCAGACAGTCCAGCAGTGGATGGAGCAGGCCCAGCAACAGCAGCAGCTGTTCCAGCAGCAGGCCCAGCAGCAGCAGCAGGCGTTCCAGCAGATGGTTCAGGAGTCGATGAACACCTACCTGCAGATGTTCAACCTCCCACACTCTTACCTGCAGGAAGGGATGCGGCTTGCTCAGGAGGGCACCCCAGGAAGCCCCCAGGAAAGCGGTGCAGGACGAGATCCTAAGGAAGACCAGTATAGGAGAAGCGCCGGGCAAGAAGCTTGACACTGAAGTAGGAACCTGACCGTCTAACTAAGCGACCGGTGCAACGCTGCGGCGTTGCACCGGCTTTGCACAAAGAGTCCCTTAATAAACAACTGCTGAGGTATAGCTTCTTGGAACCATATCGGGCAGCACCAGCCGAATTTTGGTACAAGGCCGGCCTTGTACCGGCTTTGCACCAAAACTTAAGTACTATGCTTGCTTTTGGTGCAATCCGGATTCCTGCACCAAAAGTGACGTTACACAAATGATCGTCTCGATGCCCAGCTCATCTATCGACTGGCAGAGGACGCAGAGGTCCGAGATAGCCCGCAAAGCGCGGTGGCATAAGAAGCGACGGGAAGGATTTTCGTAGCGTGCCTTGGTCGCTTTGCGGGCCTTTCTAGCCTCAAGTCGCTGAGCCTCCGAATTCTTGGTCCGCTCTGTTCCTCTCTTCGGACTCGCGACAATCTTACCCTGAGCGGTCAAGCACGACGACAACCGCTTCACGAAGAGCGCCAGATCGAACTACCCAACATCAACGTCGGTCGTATCTACGTCCAGGACCTCATCCACCTCCGCAATATCAGCCAAGACCTCCTCCAGGTCCTCCTGATTGGTTGCGGAACCCTCTAGCACGATCACACCCTCGCGCATCTCGCGAAGCGTCAAGTCCGTGCCCTCTAAAAGCCGCTCTACGTCGCCGCGCAGGTCTTCGCCCTCCGCCGGGTAGCGCTCGCGCTCCTGGCCGGAGTCCGGGTCTATATAGGCGTCGTTGCGCGGGTAGCCGGAGTCGGTCGGGGTGTGGGTCTCATCCTCCCAGTCCTCGCGCACGAGGTCCGTTTCGGACTGCGCCTCCTCCTCGCTCTCGGGCTCGCCGACGAATTGCCCCTCGTGCCGCAAGTCCTCCTCGTCGGACCTCCGGGGCGCGTAGCCCAGCGGGCTCTCGGCGTCGCCCAAGTGGTCGCCGGGCTCCTCGTCCGAACGGTCGGCGTGGAAGGTGGCGAAGTCCGCCTCCGGGTCTAGGGAGAGGGCCGTGATCGGCACCTCGAACTGCTCCTCCGCGCCCGTCTCCACGACGACGTGCGTCACCTCCCCCGTCCCCTCGTCGGTGATGATCTCGGAGATTCGACCGACCTCCGTCCCGTCCGCGGTGCGCGCCTCCAACCCGACCAGACCACGCTCTTCCATCTCGTAAAACCTCCGTGTAGCTCGCGAAAACGTTATCTTACCCCGGTGTGCCATCCCACACCGTTTCGCCTTGATCTACCCCAGATAAGTAATAAAATATGAGCATGACGTACTAAGATTTGATCGGTTAGGACTCCGAGTTTGGGAAAGAAGGACAGGAGTCGGGTTTTGTATCTTTTTAGGAGGCTGTTTAGATGATATGTGAGAACTGCCGGGTAAGTCCGGCGAGCGTTCAGGTTCACCAGCAGCAGGGTGGGCAGCGGACGTCGGCTTACCTGTGCACGCAGTGCGCGAAGGAGCTCGGCATGATCGGTGGGGGCGGTGGCTTTGGGGACGCCAACCCGTTCGAGATGCTGCACAACCTAGTGCAGCAGCAGAGCCAGGGCGGTCCGGGCAACTTCTTCGAAGCCCTGGCGCCCGAGGCCAAGGAGGCCGTGATGCGGGCCCGCGAAGCTTCGGCGGGGACGACTCGGACGAACGCTATCGGGACGGATCACCTCCTGGCCGGCGTGGTGACCGGGGACAACTTGGCAACCGAGGCGCTCAGGCGCGCCGGAGCCAACGTGGACGGGATGCGGGAGAGTTTCCGGGAGTCCCGTGGGAACCCGGGTGATAACGTCTACACCTTCACCCCGAGCGCTAAGAGGGCCTTGCAACTCTCTTTCGGGGCTGCCAGACAGATGGGTGCGGCCCAGGTCGGGAGCGAGCATTTGCTCCTCGGGCTGCTCGGCGAGGGCGACGGCAACGCTTACCAGATCCTGGCCCGCAACGGGGCCAACGACGCGGAGGCTTTGCGGCGTGAGATTGCACGCCTCCTACAGCAACGCGGCGCCCAGATGGGCCCCGGCGCCGGAGTAGGCGGCGGGGGCTTCCCCGGTGGTCCCCAAGGGCCGCAGGGGGAAAGCAACACGCCGACGCTCGACCAGGTCACCCGCGACCTCACCGAGGCCGCCCGTAACGGCGAACTCGACCCGGTCATGGGCCGCGCCGAGGAGATAGCGCGCGTCGTGCGCATCTTGAGCAGGCGCACCAAGAACAATCCCGCCCTCATCGGCGAGCCCGGCGTCGGCAAGACCGCCATCGTCGAGGGGCTCGCGCAGCGCATCGTCTCCGAGGACGTGCCCGAGATCCTCAAGGGCAAACGTGTCCTCGCCCTCGACGTCGGCGGCCTGGTCGCCGGCACCCGCTTCCGCGGGGACTTCGAGGAGCGGATGAAGCAGATGATAGGGGAGCTTCAAAACGAGGAGAAGAACATAATCCTCTTCATCGACGAGCTGCACAGCATCGTCAGCGCCGGCGGTGCCGAGGGCGCGGTGAACGCCTCGAACATGCTCAAGCCTGCGCTCGCGCGCGGCGAGCTGCAGGTCGTGGGCGCCACCACGCTCGACGAGTACCGCAAGAACGTCGAGAAGGATCCGGCCTTGGAGCGCCGCTTCCAGCCCATCTTGGTGGACGAGCCGACGGTGGACGAGACGGTGGCGATCCTCTTCGGTCTCCGTGACCGCTACGAGGCGCACCACCGGGTGCACATCTCGGACGAGGCCCTCATCGCCGCCGCCCAGCTCGGCGACCGCTACATCACCGACCGCTTCCTGCCGGATAAGGCCATAGACCTCCTCGATGAGGCCGCGGCCGAGGTCAGGCTCCGTTCGGCGGTGCCGCCGGTGGACGTGAGGAGGATCGAGGAGGAGATAGCGGGCCTCGAGCGCGAGAAGGAGGACGCTGTCAGGGCCGAGGACTACGAGCAGGCCGCCGCCTTCAAGCAACGCATCGAGCAGCTCAAGCAGGAGCTCGACCAGCAGCAGCAGGGCTGGGCTGGCCGTAGGGAGTCAGACGCCCCCGAGGTGACGCGCGAGGACATCGCCCGCATCCTCGAGGAGTGGACCGGCGTGCCCGCGACGAACATCGTCCAGGAGGAAGCCGAGAGGCTCCTCAGCCTCGAAGCCGTGCTGCACGAGCGGGTCGTCGGCCAGGAGAAGGCCGTCGGCGCCGTCGCCGAGGCCATCCGACGTGCCCGCGCGGGCGTCAAGGACCCGAAGCGGCCGGTCGGTAGCTTCATCTTCCTCGGGCCCACAGGCGTCGGGAAGACCGAGCTCGCGCGCACCCTGGCCGAGTACCTTTTCGGCGAGGACGATGCCATGATCCGGATAGACATGTCCGAGTACCAGGAGAAGCACACGGTCTCCAGGCTCGTCGGCGCGCCCCCGGGCTACGTCGGCTACGAGGAGGCCGGGCAGTTGACGGAGGCGGTCAGGAGGCGTCCCTACAGCGTGGTACTCTTCGACGAGATCGAGAAGGCCCACCCGGACGTCTTCAACACCCTGCTCCAGATCCTGGACGACGGGCGCTTGACGGATGCCAAGGGCCGGACGGTTAACTTCCAAAACACGGTCATCATCATGACCTCGAACGTCGGGAGCCAGCACCTTGTCTCCGAGAGGCAGTTTGGCTTTACCGCGCGCGATGGCGTGGACTTTAGGGAGACCGAGCGGCGCGCCAGGGACGCCCTGGAGCGTTCGTTTAGGCCAGAGTTCCTGAACAGGATAGACGAGATCATCGTCTTCCAGCCGCTTACGAAGGGCGACGTCCTCAAGATCGTGGGCATTATGCTGGGGCGCCTGAACAAGCACCTGGAAAGCCAGAAGGTCTCCGTCGAGATTACCCAAAGCGCCAAGGAGTTCCTCGCCGAGGAGGGCTACGATCCGAAGTTCGGCGCTCGTCCGCTCGCACGGGCCATCCGCCGCTTCATCGAAAACCCCCTCTCGAGCCGTATCATCGGCGGCGAGTTCGATTCCGGCGACACGGTAGTTGTGGACCGGTCGCAGGATGGGCGCGACGAGCTCACCTTCAAGGTAAAGGAGCGCACTACCCAAGAGGCCAGCAGCTAAAGCCCGACGCAGTGTGCGCAACAGGGGCTCCCCGATCGGGGAGCCCCTTATTTTGTTCGCCTGTCGGCGGCCGTCTTCTCCGGTCCGGCCTCCAGCGAGTCCGTGAAACTACGCAGCGCGTACAGAAGCCAGCGTCGCTCTTCCTTGCCCAGGTCTCCGCCGCACCTGGGTGGTACTGCACCTGAGGGCGATGCTCGAGGAGGAGACACGCGAGATCGCCAGGGGTAGCGGACGATCTGCGATGCGAGCGAGTTGATAGCTTCCGGCTTTAACCCGTCGAAAGCTTCTCCTCGGCTTCGGTCTCGCAAGCCGCATCCTCAGATGCATCTTTCCGGGGATCCTGAACGAGAGTGATGTCCCGACCAGGATCGGCGACATGGCAGCATTCAAACTGACGATCCTCATGACCGCCAGGACGATCCCCGAATAACTCGCCGCCAAGACCAACCTCTTCGTTCCGCCATCTATGCCCTCTGCCATTCTGTCACCTGCCCGAGTACCCGAAAATTAATGTACTCTAAAACCGACCGGTT
>JALZFJ010000041.1 GCA_030867425.1 Actinomycetota bacterium
ATGGCCGACGAGCTGCGGCTGCGCGCCGGATGGACGGCCGTCGGGGTAGGTGTGCTGCTCCTCTCGTCGCCCCTGCTCGACACGCTGCGGCTCGGCCAGATCTACCCGATCCTGACCCTGGGCCTCGTGGCGGCGTGGGTTGCGGATCGCCGCAACAAACCCCTGCTCTCCGGTTGCGCCCTGGGGCTGGTCGTGGCCGTGAAACCCTCGCTCGCCCCCGTGCTCCTGTGGCCGCTCGTGCGCCGGCGATGGAGTATGCTCGGGGCCTCGTTCGTCTCGGGGGCGACGGCGACGCTCGTGGGCCTTATAGTGACCGGGCCGGAGGCGACGCTCGACTGGCTGAGAATCCTGTCCAGCGTGCGGCTCGACGGTTTCTGGGAGAACGCCTCCCTCCCCTCGGCGGCGACCCGACTCTTCAAGGGAAACCAGTACGTCGAGCCCATCGCGACGCTGCCTTGGGCGGTGCCCGCAGCCTACGTTCTGGGGCTCGGCATCGTCGTCCTCACCGCCGTGAAGGTCCGGCGGGACCCGGAGATGGGTCTCTGGGCGCTGGTGGCGGCCTCGCTCCTGGTCTCGTCCATCACCTGGTATCGCTACCTGGTGCTGCTCGAGCCGGGCATCCTACTGCTCCTGGCGCGAGGAAGGGTGGCACCGGCGCTCCTGCTCCTCGCCCTGCAGTTGATACCGCGGGAGTGGTCCTTACTCTGGCCCTCCGGCCACGCGGCTGAAAGCCTGGCGCTCACGATCTACCTCTACGTCCTCGCCGCGCACTGGCTCGCCCTTCTCCCGACCGGCAGAGAAAAACCGGCCAAGGCCCCGGAGCCGCGCTGTTCCTGATCAGCCGTCGTCGTACTCCCCGTCGCGTACGGTGTAGTGGGCGGCGGGGCTACCTCGGACACGGCAGTGGGGCCAGTGCTATGCTTCCCGTTAGGGACAGGTGCGAGAGAACGAGGAGGCGAAGGTTTGCGCGAGGTACGAGTAGATACCGTGACCGAGGCCGTGCGCGACCTGTGCATAGAAGCGAACGTGCGCCTCCCCGAGGATCACCTCCGCGCGCTCCGGCGGGCGCTCGAAGAGGAGGAGTCTGCTCTGGGCCGAGAGGTCATAGAGCGGCTCCTCGAGAACGCCGAGGTCGCCCGCGAGGAGTGTATAGCCTTCTGCCAGGACACGGGGTACGCCGTCTTTTTCGTCGAGATCGGGACAGAGGTCCGGTTAGTCGGAGGGGAGATAGCACAAGCCATAGACGAGGGCGTCCGGCGCGGCTACGAGGAGGGATACCTCAGGAAGAGCATAGTCAGCAGCCCCATAGAGCGCACGAACACCGGGGACAACACCCCGGCGATCGTGTACTACGACCTGGTACCGGGCGATGAGCTCAAGATCACCATGCTCGTCAAGGGCGCCGGCTGCGACAACATGAGCGCGCTGAAGATGCTCACCCCCGCCGAAGGGTTGGCGGCGATGAAGCGCTTCGTCGTCGAGACCATCGAAGAGGCCGGTCCGAACGCCAGCCCACCGCTGACGGTCGGAGTCGGGATCGGAGGGCCGTTCGAGAAGGCCGCGCAACTGGCCAAGAAGGCCCTGACTCGTCCCTCCGGAGAACCTAACCCCGACCCGAAGATAGCGAAGCTCGAAGGAGAGCTTCTGGAGGAGATCAATGCAACCGGCATAGGACCCGCGGGCTACGGCGGCACCGTCACCGCACTCGCAGTGCACATCGAGAGCTACCCGACCCACATCGCCGCCTTCCCGGTCGCCGTCAACCTCGACTGCCACTCTCACCGCACTGCCGAGATCGAGCTGTGACCGGTGTCGAGCCGTGAGCGCGGAGCCAATCCGCCTCGAAACCCCGCTCTCCAGAGAGGACGTAGAACGGCTCGAGACCGGCGACGTGGTGCGGCTTAGCGGGCCGCTCTATACTGCGCGCGACGCGGCCCACGCCCGGATGGCCGAGGCGATAGAGAACGGTGAAGATCTGCCGTTCGACCCCGAGGGGCAGGTGCTGTACTTCACAGGTCCTGCACCGGCGCGTCCCGGGCACCCTTTGGGGCCCGCAGGACCGACGACCGCCTCCCGGATGGACCCGTACTCGCCGCTCCTCATAGAGCGGGGGTTGAAGGGCATGATCGGCAAAGGCCTGCGCTCGGAGGAGGTGCGCGAGGCGATGCGGGAGCACGGGTGCGCGTACTTCGGGGCTGTGGAGGGGACAGCGGCGCTCCTTGCCCGCTGCGTCAAGGAGGCCGAGGTGGTCGCGTACGAGGACCTGGGCACGGAGGCGGTGAGGCGCCTCGTCGTCGAGGCCTTCCCCGTGGTGGTCGTCAACGACCTGTACGGCGGGGACATGTACCGGGAGGGCAGGGAGAGGTGGAGGCGAACTCTTAGGAAGGACTAGGTCCTTCTCCCGCCACCGGAGAATCTCCTTCCGAGGGACGCTCCCACGAAGTAGAGGAACGCGGCGTCGATCGCCGCCGAGGCCCCGACGACGAGTAACAGCCCGAGGTACGACCCCAACGACCCGGCGCTTACGGCCTCTAAAGCCACGGACAAGACCAAGCTAAAGGGAAGCGTGAGGTAAACGGGCAGCAGCGCCGATTCCGCACCGGCCACCGGGCTCGTCTGCGCCGAAGCGTTGGCCCAGATCACAGCCGCCACCACGAGCACCAGGTACACCCCGGCGAGCGCCGCCCCGAGCTTAGAAATCATCTTCACGAACGTATTGTAGAGGCACTGTGGGGTGCTTGCCTACGCAAGGCACTCTAAGAGTCTCGCGCGCACCGGGCGACGATCCCTATGGTGTCGAGGTCCGGGTCGAGCTGGCGGGTGATGCCGTCAATGAGACCGATGGCGCGCCCCACGAGGAGCAAATCGTTCGGGATGTGGCCGATGCTCGAGCCCAGCCTGAGCCCGAACTGCCCGAGGTTCACCTCTTCGCTGCTCCTTTCGCTGTCCGCTTCCTCGCCCCAGTCGCCCCCGAGCAGGACGCCGACTAGCCCCAGAAGCGTCTCGAGGTCCGAGTCTGGGTCGAGGTCGAGACCGGTCCTCCGCAAAGCGCTGGTGAGCGCCTCGAAGTCGCCCGTTTGCAGCGCTTCGATCGCCTTCTTTAGTGCCGCAACGAGCTCGGGCGGCACGGTGGTGGTGAGGCCGTGGTCCAGGAGTACCAGCACGGGGCCCTCGGTACCGCTCTGCACGAACAGGTTGCCGGGATGAGGATCGGCATGGAAGGCGCCGTGCCGGAACAGCTGCCCGGCATAGACCTCGACTAGCAGCCTGGCGACCTCGCCGGGCTCGATGCCGGCTTCCACGAGTCCTTCGCGGTCGGTGACCTTGACGCCTTCCGTAAGCTCCATGACGAGTAGGCGCTCTGTGTTCAGCCCCTCAACGACCTCGGGAATGATGATGTCGTCACGGTGACCGATGGCCTTCCGCAGGTCCTCGATGGCTTCGGCCTCCCGACGGAAGTCGAGCTCCATCGGGAGCGTCCATCGGAGGTAGTCCAGGATCGGGCGCAGGTTGACGGAGGGTTCGAGTCGCGACATCGCCTCGAAGATGCTTTCGAGCGCCGCGAGATCCGCCTCGATCAGACTCCTTATCCCAGGATACTGCACCTTGACGGCCACCTGGCGGCCATCGGCGAGGCGGGCGCGGTGCACCTGGGCTATGGAGGCGGAGGCGACGGGTTCGGGGTCGAACTCCTCGAAAGCCTCTCCTAGGGGGCGTCCGATCTCGCGTGCCACCGCCCCCTCTATGACCGTCCACGGTTGCGGCGGCACGCGGTCCTGGAGCTCGGAGAGGCTTTCGATGTACGGGGCGGGGAGAAGATCCGGGCGGGTCGAGGCGAACTGGGCTGCCTTAATCAAGGTCCCCCCCAAAGCCCTCGCCGCGTCCAGCACGCGCCCGGCCCCGCGCCGGTGTTGCAGCTCCCAGTCCTCGTCTCGAACCAAGCCCGGCGCCCACCGTGCCCGCTCCCTGAGCGCGGCGTACCCTGACCACAGCTCTGTCGCCACGACCCCGAGCACGAAGGAGCGCGGCGAAAGGGCGGACCCGACGAGCTCAGCAAAACCGGGCAGTGCCTCGCCGCCCGCGGAGACCGCCCTTCCAAGGCGCTCTCCCGCCGCCAGTCCGGCCGCCGTCCACAAGAACGCCTGGGCGCGGGCGAAATCCCCTAAGCGGGTCAGAAACGTGGCGTCTCGTAGCCCCTCCGCGTCCTCGAAGACATCCTTCGTCTCCTCGCCGGAGCGCCAGGCGGCGCGGGCCAGCACCTCTTCCGCCGCCCGCCCCTCGTCGCACCAGACGAGCGCGGCGTCCGCCAGGCGACGGTTGGCGGCTGTCATGGCAGAGCCTGCCTCCAACCAGCCACGGGACAGGTTCTTCGCGGCGTCGGCATACAGCCGGGCCATCTCGTCAGGTTTCATCTCAAACTCCTTTAGATCTACGCACCGCAGCGCGACGTCCCGTTATTCTACGACGCGTTGCCGCCGCTCATCGCGGTCCGGTAACGGTGTGCCGGTCCGCCGGAGCTTACGTGTTGTGCCTCGCTAAAGTGCGGCCTCCGAGCCTAGGATGGTGGGGACCTGGCTGGAGAAAACTCCTGCGTTGCCGTGGGCGAGTGCCACGTTCGCGTTCGCCAGCTGCCGGTCGCCGCACTCTTTACGGATCTGGCGTACCGCCTCGACGAGGAGCAAGAGCCCGTACATCCCCGGGTGGTTGTAGGAGAGGCACCCGCCGTTTGTGTTCATCGCGAGCTCCCCGCCCGGGGAGATGCGTCCCCCCGAGACAAACGCCCCGCCCTCGCCTTTCTCGCAGAACCCGAGGTCTTCGAGGAACAGCAATGTGTTGATCGTGAAAGCGTCGTAGAGCTTCGCCACGTTCACGTCCTCCGGCCTCACGCCCGCCATCGAGTAGGCCCGCGGCCCGGATTCCGCCGCGGTGGCGTGGAAGAGGTTAGAGACGAAGGAGCTGCCGCCCAGGTTCGTCGCGTCGGAGTATCGGGGTCGGATGCCGAGGCACCCTCCGATCGAGAGTGTGAGCATACGATAGTAGGCCGAGGCGGAGAAGAGGTCATACACGTCCCCTTTTTCGAGGCCCGCGTCGTCGAGCGTGCGCAGGGTCGCCAGGCCCATGAGGTCGAGCGGCGTAAACCCCGGACCGACCTCCCCAAGGTCCGACTTGGCCACCCCGACGATAGCCGCCCTGCCCCCAAGGCTCATCCTTGTTCCGGCACGAAGACCGCCACGGGTTCGTCGTCTTCCTCGCGCACCTCGAACGCTACGCGCTGGCCGACCTTTACCTCTTCGGTGGGCACGCCCTCGACCCGGCTCATCATCCTGAAGCCCTCCACGAGATCCACGAGCACGACATTGTGAGGCTCGCCGTCCCTGTGATGCACGGCGGTCGTCGCGTAGACGGTCCCCCGCCCGTTGCTTATCTCCCAGGCGAGCGAGGAGCCTCTACAGTTCGGGCAGAGGAGCCGCGGGTAGAAGACCGCTTCTTCACAATCCCGACACCGCTGGAAGCCGAGCTCCCCCTCTTTTAGGTAGCGCCCGTAAACCTTCGCCGGCGCCCCTTCCGCTCCCAGCCTCTCCAAACGGATCCCCTTCCCGCAGCCGTACAGTGAGGCCCTCTCGCCGCCCCACGATGCAACTCGTCTCATCAACCCGCCAAAAATAGCCTGCGAGCAGCTCGAGGTGTTATTTATACTGAGGACAGCGGGACCGGAGGTGTTATATTGGGGCATCTTTATGCCGGCGCTTGTCGGTAGGTTGGTGGTGGGTTGCGGAGAACGGGAGGCGCGTACCCGTGAACGAGGAGAACCACAAGGGCCTCAGGAGAACGGTCCGGGAGGTGTGCGC
>JALZFJ010000074.1 GCA_030867425.1 Actinomycetota bacterium
GTAAGGCGGTACTGGTAGGCATCGGCGAAGACCGGCCCCTTGCTCTGCAAGGTGTCGGTCAGCACTTCCCAAGGGCCACTCTGCTGCCCGTTCACACTGTGGCGCCTGACGCTACCTGTCTCAGATGTCCAGACGCCCATCTCAAACCAGGGGCTCCAGCCACCCTCGGAGGAGCGTACTCGGACCTCGAGCTCCATCCAGGTCCCGTCCGGTGTCACCGCCTCCCAGGAGGGTACCAGAGTATCGAAAGGTGGCGCGATCGCGTAGGCCGGCGAGGTCATCCGGCCCCAGTAATAGCTGCCGCCATTGTAGAAGCCTGAACCGTCAGAGCCAGTGTACGGCACGGAGTCGAGCCTCACCTCGCCTGCCCCTCCAGAGAGCTCGCTGATCGTGACACCATCCTTCTGAGTAGCTGAGAGCGCCGCGTATGTGTCGTATTGGCCAAAGTATACGTAAGAGCTACTCGCCGCCTCAGCCTTTGCGGCTGCAGGGGCCAACAAGAGCATGACGACCGCCGTCACCAGCACCGCCGCGCCTGGACAGACCCACGCAATCTTCGAAGAAAGATACCCCCTCACGAATACCCCCTCAGAAAAAGAGTATACACCCTCCGGCATGCACCCTCCGGCATGCCCGCACCTCTCAGGTCGAGCGCTGCTTCAGTACCCCAGCACGAAGAACAGGTCGCCGATCACGTAATGTCGTCTCAAGCTCTTGGGCTTTATGCTCCTTGAGCAGGATGGACTATGTGCCAAAGTGTCCCATAGGTAGTTTGTTGGAAGCAGAAATGGTTGGCTACAGCGCCTTGCAGTGAGTTTGGTTCACGCCGCATAGCAGGCTCATGAAATGCTTACCCGGAAGAGCTGCCCAGAAAGATAATGGACGCCGTCGAGCCCGGCATGGCAAAGTGCGAGGCGGTATGGGTCAACCTTCTTGCAACGCGCTAAAGGTGAGTCGGCCACCTATCACCATTATCGGTACTGCCCACAAACCTTTAAAAGCGCACTGACTACGCCTTTATCGCATGCTTATCTCGTAAGCTAACTCGAGGGTCGGACCTCTTTGTCTGCGAAGCGCTCTTCGAGGTCTTGGATCTCCGGCAGCCCGATGAGGTCTATAAACTCCCCTAGCGGCAATAGCTGGTCCATAACAGAAAGAGGAGTACCGTCGGTGTGGATCCTGGCCAAGACCTCGCTGATAGAGTGGGTAGCCGCCAGCAGTGTGCTAACGGGAAAAATGATTAAACGGAACCCCAGCTCTTTTAAACGCTTCAGCGATACAGGCGGCGTCTTGCCGCTCTCGACCCAGTTAAAAAGCAGCGGCACATCCGGGAACGCTTCTGTCACCGCAGCGATCTCCTCCTCACTCTGTGGCGCCTCCACGAACAGTACATCGGCACCAGCGTCGCGGTAGCTGCGGGCCCGTTCCAGGGCTCCGTCTATACCCTCGACGGCGCGGGCGTCGGTGCGGGCGATGATCACAAACTCCTCTGAGTACCGGGCCTCTACGGCAGCGCGCACTTTCTCGACCATCTCGCTGGCCTCAATAACCTGCTTGCCTTCCATATGACCACACTTCTTGGGCGACACCTGGTCTTCTATGTGAATAGCTGAAACTCCGGCGGCTTCGTACTCCCGAACCGTGCGGATGACGTTTATCGGATTGCCGTAGCCATTATCGGCGTCGGCGATGACCGGTACCTTGACCGCCTGGGCGATGCGCCGGGCATTGTCCACCATCTCGCTAAAAGTCAGAAGCCCGATGTCCGGGCGGCCCAAAAGCGAGGCCGCCGCGCCAAAGCCCGTCATGTACACGGCATCGAACCCCGTCTGCTCAACGAGCCGGGCCGTAAGACCGTCGTAAGCGCCGGGAGCCAGCACAGGTTCGGTCCCCGCCAACAGCTCCCGCAGCCTCCCTGCACCAACGTTTCGTTGCATTAGATCCGCCACAACACCAGCTCCTTATCTCTTGTTCTCCGTAAGCTTGCGATCCACTGCTACCTCGCTTGCTCTTCAAGGCGCTCTCGCATCCAGTTGATGAGCCCACCCTTAAGTATCACGTCAACCTGTCGCTTGGACAGCCCGTGTCGGGCTGTGAGTTCGATGTCCTGGGTGCGGTTCTCCAGCCGCAGCTCGCGTCCGGCGTGCAGCGCCTCCGGCACATCCGAGAGAGCGAGGGTGTCGCCCTGCTCGATTGAATCATAGTCGGACTCGTCCGTGAACGTGAGCGGCAGAACGCCGAAATTGACGAGGTTCTCCCAGTGGATGCGGGCGAACCGTTTCGCAATCACCACCCGCAACCCTAGGTAGCGAGGTGCAAGAGCGGCCTGCTCTCGGCTCGAACCCTGGCCGTAGTTGCGACCGCCAACGACTGCGTGGCCGCCTGCCTCGTACACCTCCTTTGCGTGCTCCGGGTAGCTCGGGTCACAGCCTTCGAACGCGTACTCGCTCATCCCGGTCAAGCTGCTCCAGAGCGACATCGCGCGTGTACCGGCCGGGAGGATCTCGTCGGTAGAGACATCGTCCCCCACCTTGAGGAGCACCGGCAGCTCTAGTGAGTTCGGGAAGGGCTCGAAGTCCGGCAGGCTTACGATGCTCGGACCCTTCTGGAGCTCCACATTCTGTGCCTCCTCCTCGGAGAGCGGCGGTACCAGCATATCGGTATTCAGTACTGGCTCGTCGCTCTCCTCGACGGCAGGGTAAGGGAAATCAAGCGTCCGGGGGTCGGTGATCTCGCCGGTGAGCGCAGAGGCTATCGCGGTCTCCGGGCTGCAGAGGTACACCTTGTCCTCGGGGGTGCCGGAGCGCCCCGAGAAGTTACGTGGTACGGTGCGTAAGGAGTTCCGGTCGCTCGCCGGTGCCTGGCCCATGCCGATGCAACCGTTGCACCCAGTCTGGTGGAGACGCGCGCCCGCACGCAGAAGCTGAGTAATGTGCCCGTCGCGAATAAGGTTCTCCAGCACCTGGCGTGAGGAAGGGTTGACGTCCAACGCTACACGGTCGTGCACCTGCCGCCCCTCGACGACCTTGGCCGCCACCGCGAAGTCGCGATAGCCGGGGTTGGCCGACGAGCCAATGTAGGCCTGGTAGATATCGTCCCCTGCGACCTCGCGTACCGGGACAACATTCCCAGGGCTAGAAGGCAGCGCGATCAGCGGCTCGAGCTCGGAGAAGTCGATCTTCTCCTCCACGTCGTAATTAGCCCCCTCGTCGGCGACCAGCTCGGTCCAGTCATCCTCGCGGTCTTGGTTGCGCAAAAAGCGCCGCACCTCGTTATCGGAGGGGAACACCGTGGTGGTCGCCCCCATCTCCATGCCCATGTTGGCGATCACATGCCGGTCCATCGCTGATAGGCTAGCGAGTCCTGGCCCGTAGTACTCCACGATCCGGCCCGTGCCGCCGTCCGTGCCGTGGCGCTTGAGCATCTCGAGGATCACGTCCTTGGCGCTTACCCAGTCGGGCAGCTCGCCGACGAGCTTGACCCCCCAGATCTCCGGCATCTGGAAGGAGAAGGGCTCGCCGGCTAAAGCCACCGCTACCTGCAACCCGCCGGCCCCGATCGCGAGCATCCCGATCGCCCCGGCAGCGCAGGTGTGACTATCGGCGCCGAGGAGCGTCTTGCCGGGCTGGCCAAAGCGCTCCTGGTGGACGGGATGACTAATGCCGTTACCGGGCTTCGAATACCACATCCCGAAGTGCTGGCATGAGCTGCGCAAAAAGAGGTGATCGTCGGCGTTCTTTGAGTCGTCTTGCACGAGAAGGTGATCTACGTACCCGACAGCGAGCTCGGGACGGATCTCATCCAGCCCCATCGCCTCCAGCTCCAAGGCGATAAGCGGACCAGTCGCGTCGTGGGTAAGGACCTGATCTACGCGAATCGACACCTCCTCGCCAGGTACCATCTCGCCATCGACGCGGTGTGACTCGATTAGCTTATATGCAACGTTGCGCGGCACTTCATTGTTAGCGGACGCGGGGGGCATATTTTCCCTCCAAATACTCGAATGTCTCCTCCACGCATACTACGTCGCCGTATTTGGCGTCTACGTCGTAGAGATTTGCCTCGTGGGCGGCAGCTCGCCCGTCTGCTCGTCGAAGAGCAGCACTTCCGTAAAGGTCCCGCCTACGTCAACCGCTACGTTATAGGCCACAACTCTCCTTTCTGGGAAGCATTTAGCACTCAGCTATTAGCTTCTTAATTGTGGTAGCCGGACCACGTTGCGATCGCGTACCGACTTCTTTCTGTAGGTCTGGTACCCAGGACCTCTCATAAAAATGTTTCCCCAACCTATGACCGGGACACTACTACCACTACGCGACTCTGTCAACAAACAAAATCTTTCTGGCGTATACCTACCTACCCGCTAGCTAAGATCTTGGCAAGCAAGAGGGTGGCAGGTCCCGTAATGGTCGAGCAGCGCCAGGGCAAGGTGTATCACACTAGCCCGTCCGCGCTGGGAGATCGGCGCATGCCTGCCTGCTGGGCATGACACCACTCTCCGGTAGCCCTTGAGTGTCAGCCACGAGTACGCCATACGCCAATTAGTACACAAACCCACGCGAACGGTGGCGGCCATCCACGCTAACTCCTAATGGATAATATGCTTATGTGCAGGCATTTTTGAATACCAGCGAACAACCACGATATTATGGATCCGATTTCGTAGTAGATACCCTTTCTTTAAGACAGCTGCATCGACACTTAGTCTTCATAACCGCTAAGCCGTTCATCGATCTTCCAATCCCAGGAACACGGCCACTACCCCGGAGACCGTGGCGAAGGCCAGGATAACCGGGCGCAGCCATCGCTCATCCTCCAGGAACTTGGAGGTCCAGCGGCTACCCCAGAGCCCGAGGAGCAAGCCAGGAAAAAGCAGCAGAGCCAGACGAAGTTGGCGCTCCTCGAGTTCCCCGACGAGCGCCAAGCCCAGAAGCGACATCGCGTTCCCGACCGCGAACGACAGCGCTATCGTGGAGCGAAGTTCGGGCCCAGGCCGGCTTTGGTAGACGATTGCGAGAGGCGGCCCGCCGACACCCGCGGCAGTGCCCATGACCCCGGAGGCGATGCCTCCCACGAGTCGGGTCCTGTTCCCGACCTCGAAGCTGGAGCCTAGGAGGCTCATTGCTACCGCCGCCAAGATGAGCCCGCCGGTCATGACCGAGAGGTAAGAAGAGGATACCGCCGCGAGGAGTCCCAGGCCCCCTACTATACCCAGGAAGCGGCCGCCGGTGACCCACAAGAACCCCGGGAAGTCCACCGAGCGCCGCTCCCGGAGGACCATGACAGAGCTCAGCGGCAGGGCGAGCAGCAGCACCGTTGCCGGGAGGGTATCAGGGTCGACCAGCGCTAGCATGGGGACCACGATCAGGGCGAAGCCGAACCCGACCGAACCTTGCACGAGCGCCCCGAGGGTCACGGCCAGGAACATCAGGATGGTTACGGCCGTGATGTGTACGTCTCTCTCAGGAATGTTGGGTCGGCATGTAAGGATTATAGGTTGGCGGCGAAGGCAGGACAAATATCGGAAACGCTTCGAAAGGGCACACATCCAAGAGCCGTTGTCACGGCTACCCTATATTCGCCTCGTGCTCTAGAAAGGGAGCTTCTCAGAAACTCGGTAGCCCTCGAATATAGAGAAGCCGAGAACCGCGGCTCCGGTGAGGACGCCTCCCCAAAACACCAAACTCATACTTATCCAAAACAGCAACTTTCTCGGCGGAGCCCCAAGGCCAAGAGCTACGAGCGTGCTTATAAGCGTCCCTGCAAATACGGGGGATTGGAAGGCTACGCCTATCAGACCGTAACGGTTCCAAAGGCGTTCCACGCGCGCGGCGCTTGGAGAACCAGCGAAGGCTGTAGAGCCAGCGTTGCAGCCGTTCTCCGGCTATCGACACGAGTGCTGCTCCTAACAGGCCCCCCCGCCGCAGCAGCGACGCCGCTCAACACAGGAGAGAGTCCTAAGACAAGACCTATCGGTATTGCCGCCCATAGGTCCAGGGCGCCAACAGCAAACGTCAAGGGAAGCGCAAGCAACAACCGCACCGATGCCTCCGTAGTTGGTGCATCCAGGGTACTACGAAGGTTATCACCACCTCCGATCGGCCGAGGGCGATCTACACAAGATCGCTGACGCGAAATATGACCTGAAGTAAAAGATCGGCAAGGCGGTGGAGAAGACGACGGACGAAGGCGTGCGGTAGATAGCCGCAGGTGAGGCGGCAATGCGACGCTGATGAACCATCGACCAGAGCTTGAATGCCGCAGGCTCATCCTGACCCACATAAACGACGAGACGCTGCGCCAGCTCGGTGGCATCGATGTCGAAGGGGCGGAGAATGGCAAAATCATTGTCTTGTAACCTGGCAAGACCAATGACGCAAACCCGGAATAGCCAGAGATCCGCGACCTGCTAAGTTTGAGCGGTATTACCTTTAGCGAGTCGAATTGGCAACGTTACCCGGAATTGCGTCTCTCCCGGTTTGGAAGCTATTTGGATCTGGCCGTTGTGCTTGTGGACGACGATGTTGTAGGCGATGTGCATACCCAAGCCT
>JALZFJ010000120.1 GCA_030867425.1 Actinomycetota bacterium
GGAGCGCTTCGAAGCGGAGTTCGAGCGTTTCCACGGGCTGGCGACGAGTGGTGAGGAGGCGTGACGAAGGACCCAGGCGGAAGCGGATCCGCTAGGCTGCAGAAAAACTCTTCTCGTGGCGGGTATCGGTGTCGGGGGTGTCACCCGCTAGAATAGGATGCCAGGTTAGCAGCGATCCATAACAACGGAGAGAGGAGGCACCGTGAGCTTAGCCCAGAGGTTCGAAGGCCTCGAGGAGGAGGTTCGGGAGAGCTTCGGAGAGGACATAATCGCCCTCAGGCGCGACATTCACAGAGAACCCGAGCTCGGCTTCGACACGAAGAAGACCGCCGAGAAGGTGCTCGCTGCTCTCGGAGGGTTGCCGCTGGAGATAGAGACCGGCGTTGCCGAGAACGGTGTCGTGGCCACCTTAAAGGGCGAGGGCGCCGGCCCGACTGTGGCCTTGAGGGCCGATATGGACGCGCTGCCGATCCAAGAGGAGACGGGACTACCGTTCGCTTCGGAGACGGACGGCAAGATGCACGCCTGCGGCCACGACGGCCACACTAGCATGCTCGTGGGCTGCGCCCGCGCGCTCTCTCAAGAACGACTGCGCGAACGTCTGAGCGGCACCGCCAAGTTCGTCTTCCAGCCCGCCGAGGAGGGTTATGCCGGGGGTCGGGCGATGGTCGAGGAGGGGGTCACCGACGACTTACGTTCGATCTTCGCGCTGCACCTGTGGCCAGGGTTGCCGCTCGGGACCGCGGCAACGAAGGCCGGACCCATAATGGCCGCCTCCGACGCCTTCGAGCTGACTATCAAAGGCACGGGCGGTCACGGAGCCATGCCTCACCAGACCGCCGACGCGGTCGCCATCGCTGCCCAGGTCGTGACGGCCCTGCAGACCATTGTTTCGAGGGAGGTGAACCCAGTCGAGCCCGCGGTGCTGACGGTCGGGGAGATCGGGGCCGGAGCCGCCTTCAACATCATCCCCGAGACGGCGCGCCTCGGCGGAACGGTCCGCACCCTAGATAACGACCTGCGCGAAAGGATGCCGGAGCGCATAAAGGAGCTAGCCCGCGGCGTGGCCAAGGGCATGCGCGGCGACGCCGAGCTCGGCTACAGTTTCTCCTATCCCGTGACCCGCAACGACGCTGGTGCCGCCGGGCTCGCTTTGGGCGTAGCCAGCGACCTATTCGGTGAGGAACGCGCCGTAGAGCTCGCTAACCCCTCGATGGGCGCCGAAGACTTCGCGTTCTTCTTGGAGAAGGTGCCGGGCGCCTTCATCTGGCTCGGCATCGGGAACGTCTCGGGACTGCACACCTCGCAGTTCTCCTTCGACGAGGAGATACTCTCGCAGGGGTCGGCGCTCCTCGCAGCACTGGCACTAGAATCCCTGTCGGAATAGCCGTCAGCAAAACCCTGACACCTGAATGCTAACCGCTTCACTCCCCCGGTGGGTTGACGAGCAAATCGTAGGCCTCGGGGCCAGCGAGGAGCAGCAGGATCAGGATCGCGGCTCCCAAGGGGGCGAGCGTGGAGGCCGCCGCGCGCCTCCAGCTTATAAACAGCATCTCTTTGACGGCGACGGTGGCGACGTAGAGGCCGTAGGGGATCGCCACGAAGGGGGCGAAGGGGATCCAGAGCACGAACCCTATCGCCGTCGCGTAGCCCAAGGCCCGGAACACAGGGCCGAACTTGCGCCTCGACGGGGCGCCGTCGAGAATCGTGAGGACGAGCGCCGAGAGCCCCGCGACGAGCAGGGGCGCCAAAACGAGCGACGCGACGAGCCCCGGGAGCGCCGCGTACAAGAGGCCGTAGTTGAATTCGAGGCGCCAAAGTAACCGCAAGAGCTCTCCTAGGAGGAGGTTCAGGTACAAAATGGTGGCAGCGAAGAGCGCCGGTCTCACCGGGCCACCGTCTGGATCGAGCCTCCCGAAGAACTTCCTCGGCGAGAGCCAGACCTCGCGCAACACGTACCTAAAACCTTCCGACGAGTGGGGACCCGAAGGTTCGTCTAGGCGCAGCATCCGGCGCTAACCCGATCCCTGCTCATCGTTGCGAATGACCTCGCCCACGCGGGTCTCCAGAGTAAGTTCCCTGGTGTCTTCGGATGGGAGCCGGGCGTATATACTGCCCGTCTCCACTATTACCCAGCCACCGCCGGAGAAACGCCCCGAAAGCGTTACGTCGCCTGTCTCGACGCGCGTCTCCAGGATGCCGACGACGAGGTCTTCGAGCTCCACATCGCCGGTATCGACCGTAATCTTGGCGTTGCCGGTCTCGGTGCTCACCCCTTCGAGCGCCACGTCCCCCTGCGGTGCCTCGATCGCGACGGGGCCCCGGACGTCGTTCACGGAGATGTCGCCGCTCTCCGCGCGGACCCTGACCTCCCCGTCCAGGCCCGAGACCTCGACGTCCCCTGCCGAGGATTCGATCTCGACGACGCTCCCGGGCGGGACTCTGACGTCGTAGTCGGCACCGGTCCCGCGGCCGCCTTCGGAGGAAATCTCTACGGTCGAGCCGTCGTTGGTAACGTCCACCGGGACGCGGTCGGCGTTCTCCTTGGCGGCGGTGGGGTTGGAACCGCGGGCGTACCGCTGCGCCGTTATCTCCACGTTCTCAAGCCCCCCTACGCCCTCGACTCTCACCCATCCTGGCCCGTTCGTAAGGTGCACCACAGGCTCCGCCCCCGCCTCGACCGAGTCCTCGAAGACGCTAATGCCGCCGACCCGATCCCCGTACGATCGCCACAAGAGGAACACCCCGACCACGAGCGCGAGCAGCAAAAGGCCGACGACGAAGGGCACCGGACCAAGACTACTGACGAACCGACCGCGCTCCCCTCTTTCCTCCGGCATCTTCGGGAGCCCCTCGTCGGGCGGCCCTTCGGATGCCCCACCGTTAGCTTCGTTCTCAGGCCTAAAGTTCACCTATGAGTTTCTTGATTCCGGGGATGCCCTGCGTGCGGACCATGATCGAGACAGCCCCTGCCCTCAGCTGATCGCTGTCTTGCGTAAGCCTCTCGATGAGGCGATCGACGGTGCCCTCGAAGAGTGCGGGCTCGTCGTCGATCTCGGACTCGGAGCTGCGTTCCTCGCGGGAGCGTGCTCCTGTGGCGTGTGCACGAAAGTGGGCCCTACCACTAGGCCCGGGGCGGTGCTGCCCGTGAGCTTCACGGTCCTACGCGGCCGTAGAGGTCTTCGAGGCGGACGATGTCCTCCTCGTCGAAGTGCCCTAAGGAGACCTCCAAGATCCTCACCTCTCGCTCCCCCACGCACGAGAGCCTGTGCACCGTCTCCCTGGGTATGTAGAGCTTCTCCCCTGGGGAGGGGTAGAGGACCTCCTCGCCGAGCTCCACCTTCGCGCCGGCGTCGAGGATGACCCAAAGCTCGTCGCGCTTGTGGTGGTACTGGCTGGAGAGGACGCCGCCGGGTACGACGGTTATGATCTTGACGGTGGAGGGGACGTTGTGGGTGTACTGCTCGAAGCGGCCCCAGGGCTTCTCTACTTTTACCGAGGGTGGCCTGCTGCTGTCCAAGTACGCTTCTTCATTCATCCCGGGGCAGTTTAAACTATCC
>JALZFJ010000124.1 GCA_030867425.1 Actinomycetota bacterium
GTGCTTTAGGGCTAGAATAGGGGCATGACAGTCTACCTCTTCTTGGGCGACGACGAGGAGCGCAAGGCCCACAGCGTCGAGAAGCTACGCGAGGGCCGGACCACCGAAACCTACGAGGCGTCGGAGACCGCTCCCGAGACCGTCGTCTCGGCCTGCAATTCCTACTCGCTCTTCGGCGACGGCCCCTTCGTCCTCGTCAAGAACCTCGACAACTGGAACGCTTCCCAGAAGGCGGTAGTAGTAGATTACCTAAAGGACCCCTCGCCCGAGGCAGACCTCGTAATGCTCGGCGCGAAGCTCGGCGCCCGCGAGAAGCTCCTTACCACGGTCAAGAAGGTCGGCGAGGTTCGCGACTTCAAACAACCTACTGGTAGAGCCCTCGCCCGCTGGGCCGTAGGCTACGCGAAGAAGCAAGAGCTGGAACTACCCGAGGAGGTCGCTGAGGAGCTTACGACGCGCTGCTCCGACGACAAGGTCCGGGTCTCGAAAGAGGTGGAGAAACTTGCGCTCTACGCCGGTGAAACGGCGACCCTGGGTGACGTCGAGGTGTTGTGCCCGCCGGACCTGCAGGCCAACATCTTCGCGTTCGTGGACGCTTTGGGCAACGGGGACCGGGGCGAGGCGCTGAGTCTCCTCGAAGCGTTGCTCGCGACCAGCGAGCCGCCGCTCAGGGTAACGCATATGTTCCGCCGCCAGTTCAGGCTCCTCGCTCGCGCCCACGCCCTCTTCGAAAGCGGCGCTTCTCGCTCCGAGGTGGCCAGCATGCTCAAGGTCCCGCCCTTCGTCGCCCGCAATCTTGAAGAGCAGAGCCATAAGCTCGACAAAGAAGATCTCGAACGCGCGCTCGCCCTCGCGCTCGACCTGGAACGCGGCCTCAAGGGCGGGAAGGACCTCGGAGACGAGCTTCAGGTGGAGCTTGCCGTGCTAAAGCTCACAGATTAGCAGCATTCGACCTTTTGGCAGACGATCATGAACGCGTAGTCGCACGGGAAGAGGAAGTAGTTGTCGAGGAGACGACAGGCTCGCGAGAGGGTTACAGTAGAGGTTAGCTTTCGTTACTGGCGCCGGCGAGCGCCTTATCGAAGCGGCTGGTCTTGCGGGCGGCTTTATTGGTGTGGATAACGCCCTTGGAAGCTGCCTTATCGTAGGCTTTCTGGGCTTCATCCCTGAACTGTGTAGCCCTCTCGGAGTCGCCGGCGTCGAGAGCCTTGTAGAAGTTCTTGGAGATGTTTCTCAGGCGGGTACGGACGGCCCTGTTCTGTTCGAACTTGCGGCGGCTCTGCTTGTCGCGTTTGGATGGTGCGGGCAAAGTGGCGACTCCTCTTATCTCATTCCTCTCTAACCAGGAGAATGTAACACATGCGGAACAAGAGGACAATCATGGTAAAATCTATCGGTGCAAAGCATCGAGCGGACGCGCAATTTCTGCATCATTGCGCATATAGATCACGGCAAGAGTACCTTAGCCGACCGGCTCCTGGGCATCACCGACGCCGTCCCCGAGAGGGAGCGGGTTAACCAGATCCTGGACACGATGGACATCGAGCGTGAGCGCGGCATCACCATCAAGGCGCAGGCCGTGCGCGTCGTCTACCGTCGCGGCGACGGCGACTGGACGCTGAACCTCATCGATACGCCGGGGCACGTAGACTTCACCTACGAGGTCTCGCGGGCGATAGCGGCGTGCGAAGGGGCGCTCCTTGTCGTGGACGCAAGCCAGGGCATCCAGGCTCAGACGCTAGCCAACCTGTACCTGGCGATGGAACACGACCTCGAGATCATTCCGGTCCTGAACAAGATAGACTTGCCTGTCGCCGACGTGCCCGGCGTGACCGAGGAGCTCGTCGAACTGTTGGGCGTAGATGAGGACGACATCTTAAAGATCTCCGCCAAGACCGGCGAGAGGGTCGTAGACGTCCTCAACGCTGTGGTGGATCATATCCCGGCCCCCAAAACCACACGCGAGGAGACGCGCGCCCTGATCTTCGACTCGCACTACGATCCCTATCGGGGTGTCATCTCTCTGGCCCGTATGGTCGATGGCGAGCTGGAGAAGGGCGACGAGGTCAGGGCGATGGGCTCCGAAGAGCGTTTCGAGCTCCTTGAGGTCGGTTGCTACTCGCCCAAACCCACGGCGCTGCCCGTCTTGCGCGCCGGCGAGGTCGGGTACGTTATCGCCGGCCTCAAGGACATAGAGGCATTGCGCGTGGGCGACACGGTGACACGGGTTGGGAACTCAGCCGCAGACCCCTTGCCCGGCTACGCTCAGGCGTTGCCCACGGTCTTCTCTGGGCTGTATCCCACGGTGGGGGACGACTTCGAACGCCTCAGGGAGGCTCTGGCGAAGCTACAGCTCAACGATGCCTCGCTCTCCTTCGAACCGGAGAACTCGAAGATGGGCTTCGGCTTCAGGTGCGGGTTCCTCGGACTGCTACACATGGAGATCGTGCAGGAGAGGTTGGAGAGGGAGTTCGATCTCGGCCTCATCGCCTCCTCGCCGAGCGTGAAGTACGAGGTCGTGGTGGACGGAGAGGTGCACGAGATCACCAACCCCAGCGACCTGCCGGAGTTTTTCGACGAGATCCGGGAACCCGTGGTCAGGGCGACGCTCATAGCCCCGAAGGAGTACGTCGGCGCAGTGATGGGTCTCTGCCACGAGCGGCGCGGCGTCTCAGTGGGGATGGAGTACATCTCGACTCGTCGGGTGCAGATGACATACGACCTGCCGCTCGCCGAGATCATCACGGACTTCTTCGATGCTCTGAAGGGCCGTACCCGGGGTTACGCCTCGTTCGACTACGAGTTCAAGGGCTACGAGGTCGCCGATCTGGTGAAGGTCGAGGTCCTGGTCTCCAGTGAGTCGGTGGAAGCGCTCTCGATCATCGCCCACCGCGACAAGGCATACTCCAGGGGACGCGCCCTGACCGAGAGGCTCAAAGAGCTTATCCCACGCCAGCAGTTCGAGGTGCCGGTACAGGCGGCGATTGGGAAGCGCGTGATCGCACGCGAGACGGTTCGCGCCTACCGCAAGGACGTGACGTCGAAGTGCTACGGTGGAGATATCACCCGCAAGCGTAAGCTCCTGGAGCGCCAGAAGGCCGGTAAACGCCGGATGAAGCAGGTCGGGAACGTAGAGATACCGCAGGAAGCGTTCCTTGCGGCCCTGAAGGGCTGAGCAGGGGACCGAAACGAACGACCATCGTGGTAAAATTTCGGCGTGACGATCTCCGTCAGACAGCGCGAGATACTCATCAAGACCCTTGAGCTGTACATCCAAACGGGCGCGCCTGTGGCCAGCAACGCCCTTACGGGCGTGGTGGACGCTAGCAGTTCGACGATCAGGGCGGAGCTCGCCGTCCTGGAGTCCGAGGGCCTCCTCACCCATCCGCACACCTCGGCCGGGCGCGTCCCCACCGACGCGGGCTATCGTTTCTACGTGGACGCCTTGATGGCAGGGGAGGCTCCTGTGGACTCGCAGGAGGAGGCAAACCTCTTTCGGGACGCGGAGGGCTACGGAAACGTGGACGAGTTGCTACAAGGGATCTCAGAAGGAATGAGCGAGGTGACGCGCCTTTTGGCGGTGGTCGCCGGACCGAGCGTTTTGGGAGACTCGGTGACCCGGGTAGACCATTTGCCCTTGAGGGAGGGTGCGCACCTCATCGTGGTCTCCACGGGTAGCGGACAGGCGTCGAGCACGACGATAACCCTTCCCCTTGACGTCGAGGACGAGGAGTTGCGCGAGATCCTGGCTTCCCTCAACGCCTTCCTCGGTGGACGCCAGATCGGGGCTCAGGCCGCCACTGCTCGCCGCTTCCTCGCTGCCTACAACCCGCTCGCCGTGGACGCGGTGCTAGAAGCCGTCGAGGTCCTGAGCCAGGCCACGGAGCGCGGCCTCTTTATCCGGGGCGCCTCGGCCCTCTTCGCCCGCCTGGACGACCTGGACCCCGCCAGCCTGACGGCCGTCGTGGAGATCTTTGAGCGGCGTCGCTGGCTCCTCAAGCTCCTCGGTGATGCCTTAAAGCGCTCGGTCTCGAACCCCTCCGGGGTAGTCGTCTCCATCGGTGCCGAGTCAGGCATTTACGGCCTTGCGGCAACGAGCCTCGTCGCTGCGGCGTACACGCGCCGTGAGCAACCCTACGGTGTCGTGACCCTCATAGGGCCGAAGCGCATGGAGTACGACGCCGCCATCTTCACGGTCCGCTCTGCGGCCGAGACCCTGACCCACTGCCTCGACTCGAGGTTCTAGAGTTGGCGAGCAAGCGCGATTACTACGAAGTCTTGGGCCTGTCCCGGGAAGCTTCGGACACTGAGGTAAAGAAGGCCTACCGCAGACTCGCCCGCGAGCACCACCCCGATGCCAACCCCGACGATCCCACTGCCGAAGAACGCTTCAAAGAGCTCACGGAAGCCTACGAAGTCCTCTCGAATCCCGAGGCGCGCAGAGCATACGATACTTACGGTCACCAGATACCCCGCGCGGGAGCCGGGAGACCAGGCGGCGACCCGTTCGGCGGCTTCCAGGACATCTTCGAAGCCTTTTTCGGCGATCGCTTCGGTGACCCGTTCGGAAGCTCCTTCTTCGGAGGCGCCGGTGCCCGAACCCCGAGCCGCGGGAGTGACGTTGAGGTTGAAGTAGAGGTTACGCTCAAGGAGGCGGCGTCCGATATTGAGCATGAGATAAAGGTACAGACGGTCGAGAGGTGCCCGGTTTGTGACGGTGAGGGGGGGACTGAGACGCGGCAGTGTAGCACGTGCGGTGGTGCTGGTGCTGTAAGGACTGTGCGGGAGAGTCTGCTAGGGCAGATGGTCAGTACGCAGGCGTGTCCGACGTGTGGCGGTAGCGGCAGTGTTATCGTGGTCGAGTGCGAGAATTGCCGGGGGAGCGGCCGGGTTTCGGAGGTAGTTGCCCGACGTATCCGGGTGCCGGCTGGCATCGAGGACGGGATGAGGCTCCGGATTCCAGGCGCCGGTCATGCCGGGGAGAGAGGTGCTCCCTCGGGAGATCTGTACGTAAAGGTGAGGGTAAAAGAAGACCCAGAGCTCATGCGAGACGGGGAAGATTTGATCCACCGGATGAGGATCAACTTCGTCGAGGCGGCTCTGGGAACGAAGGCTGAGGTGCCTACGCTAGAGGGAAGCACGGAGGTCCGCATAGAGCCGGGGACGCAACCGGGTGCGACGCTCGCCTTGAGGGGAGAAGGGATGCCACGCTTGAGGCGGCGGGGACGTGGCGACCTCAAGGTGGTCGTGGACGTGATGGTGCCCACCAGCCTCACCTCCGAGCAGCGCGACCTTCTGGAGCGCTTCGAAGCGACCAGCGGCGAGGGGACGTACAACGGCGACGGCGATTCCTTCTTCGACCGTCTCAGGAGCGCCTTCCGGTAAGGTACTCTTCTTTGGTGGAGATCACGCGCATCTTTTACGGTTCCCCCCTGGAAGTCGGCGGTGCTCTGCGCCTCTCCGAAGAAGAGGAGCATTACGTCTACAAGGTCTTGCGAGGGCGTTCGGGGGACAGGATCGAGGTCGTCGATGGGGTAGGAAGGCTCTTCGTCGCTGAGCTCGCCGGGAAGGGGGAGGCCACTCTGCTCGCGGAGCGGCCCACACCCGAAGGCGGGGAAGGCGAGGTGACCCTGTACCAGGCGGTGCCCAAGGGCCGGCATATGGACCTTGTAGTAGAGAAGACGACCGAGATCGGGGTGGCGCGCATCGTGCCTCTCGTTACGGAGCGAGGCGTGGTCAGGCTCTCGGAAGGAGATGGGAAGGTACGGCGCTGGTGCCGGGTGGCCGAGGCCGCGGCCCGTCAGTCCTTGCGGCTGCGCATATCCGAGGTGACGGAGCCGGTCCATTTCTCGGAGGTGGTGCGCGAGGTGGGGGAGACCGGGGTACTCTTGCACAACGGGCCGGACCTGCCGCCTTTGGAGGACGTCATGCTGGGGCCTGCGGTTGATTTGTTCGTGGGGCCGGAGGGAGGCTGGAGCGAGGGAGAGCTGGTGGAGGCCAGGGAGGCTGGCCTCTCTTCGGCGTCGCTCGGATCGCATCGGCTGCGGAGCGAGACGGCGGGGGTGGTGGCGGTGGCACGGGCCTGCGCCGTTCTGGAGCACGCAAGAAGCGAATCTGGGAGCGTCGAGAGGAGAAGATGAGCGAGAACGACTGCATATTCTGTAAGATAGTGCGTGGGGAGATCGAGTCGGAGGTGGTGCACGACGAGGAGGGGGTGTTGGCCTTCAAGGACATAAGCCAGAAGGCGCCGGTGCACGTGCTCGTCGTCCCGAAGGAACACGTCTCTTCCCTGGCGGAGGTGGGGAGGCTCTCCGAGGCCGTGGCGAAGCGCCTCTTCGAGGTGGCGCAAAGGGTAGCGGAGAAGACAGGCGTCGCCGAGTCGGGGTATGCGTTCAGGATCAACGACGGCCCGGACGCCGGGCAGGAGGTCTTCCACCTGCACGCGCACGTGATGGGCGGCAAGAGGCTGGGGATGCCATGAGCGTGCGGGACGACATAGCCCGCGACACGAAGGAGGCCATGAAGGGCCGCGACAGGCCACGCGTCGAGGCGTTGAGGATGCTCTCCGCTGCGCTTAAGAACGCCGAGATCGAGGAGGGTAGGCCCCTCAACGAGGACGAAGAGGTGACGATCCTAAGGCGCCAGCTCAAGCAGCGCGAGGAGTCAGCCGAGGCGTTCCGCAAAGCGGGCCGCGAAGAGCAAGCCCAGGCCGAAGACACCGAGGCCGAGATCGTGCGTCGCTACCTCCCAGCTCCGCTTTCCAACGAGGAGGTGACCAGGATCGTTGACGAGGCGATAAACGAAGTGGGTGCCACGAGCATGAAGGATATGGGGGCCGTGATGGGCCGGACTACCGCTCGCGCTGGGAACCGGGCGGACGGGAGGAGGCTCGCCCAGCTCGTGCGCGAGCGGCTACAGAGTTAGAATTGAGCGTGTAATAGGAGTTTAAGGAGGGAAGACGAACATTACGACTGGGAGTCAAGTAGAGGCCAAGCTGGTGGTGCCGCCGGGACTCATGCTGGAAGTCTTCGGGGATCGGGACGCGGTCTTGAGGCGCGTCGAGGACTTGGTCGGGTGTGAGGTCATCGTGCGCGGGAACGAGATCGTCTTGCACGGGGACGGGCCGCAGGTCGAGAGGGCCGGGGCAGTCTTCGACGGCCTTGTCGAGCTCGCGGAGGAGGGTAACCACCTTAGTCCCGAGACGGCCGAGCGCCTGTACAGGATGGGCGCCGGAGGGGACGGAAAGGAGGTCTTGGGGGACGTGATCCTCACGCATCGGGGTCGCCGCGTCTCGCCTAAGACCCGCAACCAGAAGGCCTATACGGACGGCATCCGGAACAATCAAGTCGTCTTCGGTATTGGACCGGCGGGGACCGGGAAGACCTACCTCGCCGTGGCTTTAGCGGTCGATGCCCTGAATCGCGGTGAGGTTACCAGGATCATCCTGACTAGGCCAGCGGTCGAGGCGGGGGAGTCTTTAGGGTTCCTTCCGGGGGACGTGATGGCGAAGGTCGACCCGTACTTCAGGCCGCTCTACGACGCCCTGTACGAGATGATCGACCCGGCTAAGTTCCAGGCACACCTGGAGCGAGGTATAATCGAGATCGCACCTTTGGCGTTCATGAGAGGCCGGACCTTGAACGACGCATTCGTCATCCTCGACGAGGCGCAGAACACAACCCCACAGCAGATGAAGATGTTCCTCACGCGCCTCGGTTTCGGTTCCAAGATGGTAGTTACAGGGGACGCCACCCAGGCGGACCTGCCCAGGGGAAAGACGAGCGGCCTCGAGGACGCCCGGAAGAAGCTCACTGGCGTCGAGGGAGTCTATTTCGTGCGCCTCAGGCGCGACGACATCGTCCGCAGCGACCTCGTGATGCGCATTGTGGACGCTTACGAGCACGCTAACGATCCAGCGGAAGCCGGAGCGTAAGGCGAAACCTACGGACAAATGAGCGAAGAAAACGGACTCCCGGACCAGCCTACGACCGTACCCTCCGCTGCCGTTTCGCCCAGCAGGAGGACAGAGGAATTCCACCGGCCGCGGACGCGGATGGAGAGGTTCAGGGTCTGGCTCGAGGGGCTGCCCCGGATGCGTTTGTACGCGACGATGCTCCTCACCGTCTGGCTCTCGCTGACGCTCTTGATTGGTGTGGACGTCGTCCGCCCCTTCATCTCGAACAGCCCGAACCCCTGGATGGGGCTTTTGGGGGTGGGGATCGTGGTCGCGACCGAGATGTGGATCGCCTGGTACTTCCTCGAACGGTTCGGGAGCAAGATCCTGCGCAGGAACGCCCTCATCCGCATCCTGCTCGCCGCCTCCCTCTTGATACTCTTCACGGCGCTGGCGAGGACCTTCGTACTTCTCAATCTGCCCCCTTACCTCATCCCGCTCGCGGGCTTGAGCATCCTGGGCACCATCCTCTTGGGCCCGCGCCTGATGTTCGTCATGGTAGTTATCGCTGGCGTGAACGTTGGCATTATCGCCGACAGTGACTTCTTCCTGACCGCGGCTTTGCTGATCACCTCAGGGTTCGCGATCTACACGGTCTTACGCGTGGGGCCACGCACGGCGCTCTTGCGCGCCGGGCTGCTCATAGCGCTCGTCTCGGCGATAGTGACCTTCGCGTTCGCCCTAATCGGGGGCAGCAACCTCCAGACGGCCGCAGAACGGGGCGGGCTCGGGCTCGTGAACGGCCTCCTCAGCCTGATGCTTGCGATGGTGCTCCTCCCGCTCTTGGAGAACGCCTTCAACATCCTGACGCCGATGAAGCTCCTCGAGCTCTCCGACCCCGGCAATCCTCTCTTGCAGAAGCTCCTTCGCGGGGCGCCGGGAACCTTCTCCCACTCGATGCAGGTCGGCAACCTCGCCGAGAACGCTGCCGAGCGAATCGGGGCAAACCCTCTGCTCGCCCGCGTCGGGGCCTACTACCACGACATCGGCAAGCTCTATCACCCCGGCTATTTCATAGAGAACCAGATCTCGCAGATGAACCCGCACTCGACCCTCACCCCCGCCCTGTCCGTTCGCATCATCAAGCGCCACGTCAAGGACGGCGTCGAGCTCGGAGGTGAGTGGAACCTGCCCACAGAGGTCCTTGACATGATCGCCGAACACCACGGAACGACTCGTATCGAGTACTTCTACCGCAAGGCCCTCGCGGAAGCCGTCGAGAGCGGCACGAACGTCAATGAGTCGGACTTCCGCTACTCTGGCCCCTGCCCGAAGAGCAAGGAGGTCGGGATCTTGATGCTCGCCGACTCAGTCGAGGCAACCGTGAAGTCGCTGGAAAAGCCGACCCCGAAACGCATCGAAGACATCGTCGCTGGCACTATCCGGACCAAGCTCGAGGACGGCCAGTTTGACCAGTGCGAGCTGACGATGCGCGAGATCCACGAGACCGGCGAGGCCATTCGCGAGGCTCTCATAGGCTTCATCGGTCCCCGCATCGAGTATCCTGAAGCCCCCGCCGCGCAGGCCATACCCACCAGAAACCCGACGACCCCCTAGAGGAGCCAATGCCCTTCTCCGTCGCCGTCTTGGACGAAGCTGAGTACGGCGGGCTCACCCCCGATCGGGCGACCGAGCTCTGCACCGCGGCCTTCTACGCCAGGGGGCTCGACGTCGACCGTATGGGCGAGGTTTCGATGGTCCTCGTGCCTCTGTTCGTCATCCAGGAACTGAACCTCAAGTATAGGGACGCAGACTCCCCGACCGACGTGTTGAGCTTCGAGATAGACGGGCCTTACGGGGAGATGGTCGGCGAGATCGTGGTGGCGCCCGAGTACGTGGCTTTGGAGCAAACCAGGGTAGAGGAGTTGGTGGTGCACGGGGCGCTGCACCTGTCGGGGATGGACCACGGGGAAGATTTCGAGGCGAGCGAGATGGCGGTGGTGCAGGAGGATGTGCTGAGGAGGGTTGGTGCTCGGGAGGGGTAAAGGCCGGGCGGCGAAGCCTGCGAAGGGGCAGCAGGGGGTGGCGCGCTCCTTCAACCACGCTTACCGCGGTTTGATCTACGCGGTGCGCACCCAGCGCAACATGCGCTTTCACGTCGTGGTGGCGGTGGCCATTCTGGTGTTGAGTCTGCTCGTGAGCGTGAGCAAGCTCGAGCTGGCGATACTCGTGCTTGTGATCATGGCCGTATTGGTTACTGAGATGCTCAATACGGCTTTGGAGTTCGCCGTAGACCTCATGACCCGCGAGTACCATCCCTTAGCCCAGCTCGCTAAAGATGTCTCAGCGGGGGCCGTGCTCATAACGAGCGTCGCGGCCCTAGCTGTGGGGTACCTGATTCTGGACGACAACCTTGGTCCCTTCTCGATGGAGACACTGGAGAGCCTCCGGCGCTGGCCCGGACACCTGACGCTCGTCGCGCTCATGCTGGTAGCCATCGCTGTGCTCCTCCTAAAGGCGCTCACCCGTGCGCCGAACTCGTTCCTGGGTGGGATGCCCTCCGGGCACGCGGCGGTCGCGTTCGCGGGGTGGGTGGCGGCGAGCTTCATCGCGGCGGAAGGGCGATTCGCGGGGTTGGTCTCCCTGATCACTCTGCTCATGGCCTTGCTCGTCTGCCAGAGTCGCGTCGAGTCCGGCATCCACAACGTCTATCAGGTCGTAGCCGGCGCGGTCATAGGCACTCTCCTCTCCATCGCCGTCTTCCAACTCCTCTAGAGCATCAAGTCTTATAGAATCAACCGGTATGGATCTTTCACACGTCATCGAAGCCGCCCGCACGGCTTCGGAGAAGGCCTACGCGCCATACAGCGGCTTCCGGGTAGGAGCCGCGGTTTTGACGGAAGGCGGTGTCGTGCACGCTGGCTGCAACGTCGAGAACGCTTCCTACGGGCTTGCGGTATGCGCCGAGCGCAATGCCGTCTTCGGGATGGTCGCCGACTCCGTACCCGAGAACCGCAAGATACGGCTCGCCGCCGTCGTGAGCCCCGACGCCGCGCCCTGCTTCCCGTGCGGTGCGTGCCGGCAGGTCTTGCGCGAGTTCGGCTGCGAAGAGGTCGTCATGCTCAAGTCCTCCGGTGCCCCCGTGCGCTACCCGTTCGACGCGTTGCTCCCGCATGCCTTTGGTCCGGAGAGCTTGTGACGGAAGAACCCGTAAATGTCTTTAAGAGTGGCTTCGTCGCAGTCCTCGGGCGTCCGAACGTGGGCAAGTCCACGCTGGTCAACCGACTCGTAGGAGCGAAGGTCTCTATCACTTCACCCAGGCCCCAGACGACGCGCAGCCCCATCCGCGGGGTCCGCAATGGCCCGGGCTACCAGGCGGTCTTCGTGGACACGCCGGGCTCGCAGAAACCCCGCGATACTTTGCGCGGTCGCATGCAAAGGCAGGTCCTCGATAGCCTCTCCGAGTCGGATGTGGTCCTCCTCCTCTTCGACGCGTCGCAGGCACGAGGGGGCTTGGGGACGGGCGACCGCTACTTGGCTCGGCTCGTCGCCGAGTCCGGCACACCGGCCATCGCTTGCGTGAACAAGGTGGACTTGCTGCGGGACCGTTCGGAGGTCCTTCCGTTGATAGAAGAGGTCTCCCGGGTTGGCAGCTACGAGGAGATATTCCCCTTGAGCGCCACGGAGGGGGTAAACGTCGAGCCCCTGACGGAGGCGGTGTTCTGGCTGTTGCCACCCGGCCCCCACTACTTCCCGGAAGGAACGGTGACCGACTACCCAGAGTCACTGATCCTGGCTGAGTACATAAGGGAGAAGGCGCTCGTGGCGTTGCGGGAGGAGGTGCCACACGCGATCGCAGTGGAGATAGATGAGATCGAGCGCAAGGACAACGTTACCGCCGTCTACGCCATTATCCACGTTGATAGGGCGTCGCAGCGTATGATCGTGCTAGGCAAAGGCGGCAGGACCATCAAGCAGATAGGCACCGAAGCCCGCCGCGACGTGGAACGTCTCCTCGGAACCCGAACCTACCTCGACCTGAAAGTGAAGGTTACGCCCGGCTGGCGCAACGACCCACGGTTTCTGGAGCGGTTGGGGTTATAATTCTTTAGTTGCTTGTGGAGCGTTAGTCGAGGAGGATGCCCGTGGCTATGAGGGTGCGGGAGTTTGCTAAGACGCTGGATCACACCCTCCTCAAGCCAGATGCCACGGAAGGGGACGTCCGCAATCTTTGTCGGGAGGCTGCTCATTATCACTTCGCCGCAGTTTGCGTGCTCCCATGCCACGTCAGGCTCGCGGCCCGCGAGCTGCGGGGGACAGACGTCAAGGTCGCCACGGTTGTCTCGTTCCCGTTCGGGGCCGACGAGACGCCGGCGAAAGCGGTGGCTGTTCACGAGGCCATCAAGTGCGGGGCCTCCGAGCTCGACGCGGTCATGAACATCTCCAAGTTCCTCTCGGGTGAATTCGCCTACGTAGCCAAGGAGCTGGCGAGTCTCAACGGCGAGATCGGCGCCGCCGCGATGAACAACGGCATGAACAATACCGTATTCAAGGTCATCGTCGAGACGGGGTACCTCTCGGACAAGATGAAGCGGCTGGCGGTGCGGATCGTGGCCGCGAGCGGAGCGGACTTCGTGAAGACCTCGACGGGATTCGGACCCACTGGCGCCACCACCGAGGACGTCGCCCTCTTGAGAGAGGAGGCGCCCGAGGGGCTTGCTGTGAAAGCCTCGGGCGGGATACGGACCCTGGAGGAGGCCGAAAGCCTCCTCAACGCCGGGGCGTCCAGGCTCGGCGCGAGCAGCAGCGTAGGAATCATAAGGGAGGCCGAGGGTGGCGGTCTACAAGAGTAAGGGTATAGTCTTACGTTCCATACGCTACGGTGAGGCCGACCGCATCATGGACCTCTACACGCAGGACGCCGGCCTCGTCTCGGTGATCGCCAAAGGCATTCGGCGCACCAAGTCGCGCTTCGGTGGCCGCCTCGAACCGCTCACGTGCGTGGACTTCATGGCCTACGAAGGACGGACCCTGGACACCGTAACCCAGGTCGAGGTCTTGCGATCTTTTCGCCGCGTCCGCGAGGATCTTAGACGCCTGGAGGCCGCGGGCAACATAGTAGCCACCATCCGAGCCCTGCTAGGAGGCGACGAGGCTGACCGCAGGGTCTTCAACCTCCTCTACCACGCCCTCGAAGCCCTGGAGGCCCGAGAAGAGGGGTTCGAGAGCGTCGAGGCGGCTTTTGTCTTGAAGCTCTCGATCCTCGCCGGATATGCTCCCCAGCTCGACGCCTGCGTGAGTTGCGAGAGAGAGCCCGACGAAACCACATACTTCGCTCCCAACCTCGGCGGCGTGTGCTGCACCGACTGTCGCTCGGCTACTGCGGGTTCATTCCCACTGCCGCCCGGCACTTTAACCGCCCTGCGAACCCTCATCGGGCGCCCGATAAAGGAGGCCGGCGTGAAAGAGAGGCTCGAAGAGAGCACGCGCCGGGTAGTCTCCGCCCACGTCCTAGCTCACGCCCCAGGTAACGTCCCCGACCGTCGCACCCTCCGCCCGGCGTGAAGGCCGGAGAGCAAAGTAACAGAGGTGCGACCGGTGCCTCCATCCCCACCCCGGAGTGGGCGTGCGAGATCAGCATCGGGCGCCCCAAGCCCGAGCCCTCCGACGGCGTACGCAACTCCTTTCAGCGCGACCGTGATCGCATAATACACGCGAAGGCGTTCCGCCGCCTGATGCACAAAACCCAAGTCTTCATCGCCCCCGACGGCGACCATTTCCGCACTCGCCTGACACACACGCTGGAGATGATGCAGATCTCGCGTACCATTGCCCGCTCTTTGGGCCTCAACGAAGACCTCGCCGAAGCTATAGCTCTGGGCCACGACCTCGGCCACACCCCCTTCGGCCACACCGGCGAAGAAGCACTCTCCAGAAGACTTGCCAGCTTCCCAAACAGGCGCGGTTTCAGGCACAATGAGCACTCCCTGCGCGTGGTCGACGTCCTGGAGAAAGGAGGAAAAGGCCTAAACCTCACCTATGAGGTTAGGGATGGAATCTTGAACCATACCGGCACGGGTTATTCTTCCACGAGGGAGGGCGAGATCGTACGTGTCGCCGATCGCATAGCCTACGTGAACCACGATGTAGACGACGCCCTGCGGGCGGGAGTTATAGCCTGGGACGACCTGCCCAAAGGGCCTATCAAGGTGCTTGGCAACCGGATGAGCACCCGGATAGACACCATGGTACGAGACATGATCCTCACGTCGAGGGAGAGGGATGGGATAACGCTCTCCGAAGAAGTCTACGAAGCGTTGATGGAGCTAAGGACTTGGCTCTTCAAGAACGTCTATCACAATCCGCACTCCCGGGAGAACCGTAAGGCTGGGGACGTGGTGTCTGCGCTCTTCGACTACTACCTGGAGCGACCGGAGGAGCGGGCAAAAAGCGATCCCGATCCCGTAACAGAGACTGTGGACTTCATCGCCGGCATGACCGACCGCTACGCCTTGGCGACTTACAAACGGCTGTTCTTGCCCCGGAGCGACACCATCTTCAGCCGTTAGCGACCAGCCATTATTAGTTATCAGCAATAAGCGAAGACGAGCTTGGCCACGCGGCCCGCAGGAAGCTGATCGCTAAAAGCCAATGGCCGAGGCCTAACCAGTATTCATCATGCCGCTGGAGATGCCGGCGATGGTGAGGAGTAGGGGATGGGCTATCGCCTCGCGCTCGGGCGAGTCCTCGGGGAGGGAACGGAAGCGCTTGAGGAGGCTCACCTGTATGTACGAGAGCGGGTCCACGTAGGGATTTCGGAGGCGTATGGAGCGCTGTAAGACCGGGGAGTTGTCCAGGAGGTGCTCCTGCTGGGTAATACGGAGTAGCGCTCGCACGCTCATCGCGTGCTCTTCGGAAGTGCGCTCCCAGAGCCGCTCCCTGACCTCGTCGTCTTCGACCAGCGTGGAGTAGGCTTCGGCGATGCGCGGGTCGCTCTTCGCCAGCGTCATCTGCATAAAGTCCACCAGCGTCCGGAAGAAGGGCCACTCGTGGTACATCTCTCGCAGCAAGTCAAGCCCTCCGTCCTCGATGAACCTAATGAGTCCGGTGCCGGCGCCGTACCAGGAGGAGAGCAGGAAACGGTTCTGGGTCCAGGCGAAGACCCAGGGGATCGCGCGCAGGTTCTCCACACTGGTGTTGCTTGCGATCGCCCCGCGGGCCGCCGGGCGGCTCCCGATGTTCAGCAGGGAGAGCTCCTCTATAGGTGACGCCTCGTAGAAGAAGGAGAGAAAGTCCTTGTCTTCGAAGACCAGCCTCCGGTAGGTCTCGTACGATGACGCGGAGAGCTGCTCTAGCGCCTCGACCCACTCATCTTTAGGTTCCCGGCCTTCCTCTTCAGCGCTCGCTTCGAGGACCGCGGCGAGCACGGTGTCTAGGTTGCGCCGGGCGAGCCCCGACATGCTGTACTTGAACGAGATAACCTCGCCTTGTTCGGTAATCCTGATGCGTCCACCTACCGTGCCGGGCGGCTGGGCCCTTATGGCGTCGTAGCTCGGGCCACCGCCCCGGCCCACCGTCCCGCCCCGGCCGTGGAATAGCCTGAGCTTCACGCCGTGTTCTTGGGCCACGGCGTGGAGTGCTCCCTGGGCCTTGTACAAGGCCCAGTTGCTCGTGATGTACCCGGCGTCCTTGCCCGAGTCGCTGTAGCCGAGCATGATCTCCTGCAGGTCTCCTCGCGCTTCGAGTGACGAACGATAGAACGGATCCTCTAGCAGCTTACGCAACACCTCGGGCGCCTTCCCGAGATCTTCTATGGTCTCGAAGAGGGGAGTTACGCCCAACCGGTTCGCTGCGCACCGGCCCTCCCCATCGACCTCGAGCAAGCCGCTCCTACGCGCCAGAAACTGCACAGCGAGGACGTCGCTCGCCCCGCGGGCCATGCTCAAGATAAACGTCTCCACCGGCGGCTCCGAGAAGTCCTCCTCCGCCCGTCGGATGTTCTCGAAGGTTTCGAATACGTCCCGACTCTCATCGGAGAGCTCCTCGGGTATTCCCTCGGTCGCGGGTTCTTTAAGGAGCCGTTGCAGGAGCTCGACTTTCCCAGACTCGTCCAGGTTTCTATAGTCCTCCCCAGTGGGAGCCAGTAGCTCGATGACGGTCTGTGCCACCTTCTGGCTCTCCTGGCGCACGTCGAGCCGGGCTAGATGGAACCCGAAGACGTCCACCTGCCGGACAAAGTCTTTCAAGCCACCTTCAGTGACCCGCTCCCCGCCGTGCCGGAGCAGGCTTCTTCGCACCACCAGCAGGTCTTCCTTGAGCTCCGCCGCACTCTCGTAGGCTTCGCGGGACTTGGCGTCCGCGAGTGTACGCTTTAGCCGAGCGGCCACGAGGAGCATCTTGCGCCGGTATGGTTCGCTGTGCTCTTCGCTCGTGAATTCGCGGGCCACGTCGGGCAAGAGTCGTTCGTCCCATTCCGTAGAGCGTCCCAGCTCTTCCGAGATCGCCGTGAGCTTTACGGACTGACTCAGATGATCCGCCAAGAAAACTGCGAAGTCCAGATGCTTATTCAGGATCAAGTCCCGGTGCAACGCGAGGGCCGTGTTCAGCGTTCCTGGTCTGACGAACGGGTTGCCGTCCTGGTCTCCGCCGACCCAGGAGCCAAACTCGAGGACACGCCCCACAGGGAAGGGGTTTTTTTCGGGGAATTGGCGGGCGAGCTCGTTTTCGAGGTCCCGGTACGCTTCAAGGGTCGAGGCGACGAGTGGCTTCTCGAAGAAGAGTAGGGTCCGGCCTATCTCCTCTTCGACCTCGGGTCGCTTGACGCGCAGCTCGTTAGTCTGCCACAAAACAGTTGTCTCCTCAGCAAGACGCTCCTCCGCGGTTCGCCGCTCCCGGGGGGTTAGATTGCCAATCTCTAAGGAGTTCAGGATCTCGCTTATCCTCGTGTGTTTCTGGCGGATGCTGCGCCTCTGGGACTCGGTCGGATGCGCCGTCAACACCAGGCTCAGGTTTAGCCCATCTAGCACGCGCTCCAGGTCCTCGCCGCCCAAGCCCTCCCTTTTGAGCCGCGTCAAGGCGCCCCGCAATGAGCCCCTCTGCGGAGGGTTGTCGGGGGAGGACTCGTACTGCCGGCGACGCCGGATGCGGTGGTAGCGTTCGGCGATGTTGACCAGCTGAAAATACACCGAGAATGCCCGTACGATCCGCCCGAGTTCCCCAATGCTCATCTGCTCTATGCGCTTCTTTAGCCTCTCGTCGAGGTCGGGGTCGTAGTCGAAGCGAAGCCGCTTGCACAGAAGACGGATCTCCTCCTCCGCCCCAAACAAGCCCTTACCCTCCTGCTCGGTGATGACCTGCCCCAAAATGCGCCCGAGCAGATTTATGTCACGCCTTAGCGGCTCGTCCTTCGGCTCAAAACCCACCCCGGGCGGCAGATCCGCGAAGTCCAGCCGCGAGTTCTTTATCGGTTGCCCAGACACACTCACACTTTCAGGATAACATCGGCCCTGTTCCGAGTTACAGACCGCCGGTAATATTTGTACAGCAGGACAACACTTGGGCAGGAAGAAAGGCCGGTAACGCTTGAGGGTCTCGCCACACAGCATAGAAGCGGTACGACAGAACGCGGACATCGTCGAGGTGGCCTCTGAGTTCACTGCGCTAAAACGCCAGGGGGCGAACCTTATCGGCCTCTGTCCGTACCACTCCGAGAAGACTCCCTCGTTCAGCGTCTCCCCCGAAAAGAACTTCTACTACTGTTTCGGGTGCCAAAGAGGAGGGGACGCCATAAAACTCGTTATGGATCTCAAGTCCTTCTCCTTCATCGAGGCGATCTCATCTTTAGCCGAGCGCTCCGGTATCGAGCTAAAGTTCGAGGGACGCTCCCCTGAAGAGCAAAGAGCCGCAGAACGTCACGCCGCCCGCCGTCGTTTGGCCTATAAAGCCTTGGCCGCCGCAACCGCCTACTACCACAAGTACCTCCTCAAATCTCCCGTGGCGGAGGAGGCGCGCCGCTACCTCAAAAAACGCGGCTTCGATGGTTCTACTATAGTAGAATTCCGCCTCGGATACGCGCCACCCCGCGGACGACCGGGCTTTATGCAGGCGGCTCGCAAGGTAAGGCTCGACCGCGAGGCGTTGGAGGCAGCGGGCCTGCTTTCGACGCGCGGCGGTGAGCGTTTCGTTGACCGGGTAATGTTCCCAATCTCCGACAGGCGTGGCAGGATCGTCGGCTTCGGCGCTCGTTCTCTGGGCGATGCCAAGCCGAAGTATCTTAACTCCCCGGAGACTGAGATCTTCAATAAGCGCACCCTCCTCTATGGCTTTCCGCAGGTCGCGGAAGCGATGCGCAAAGAGAAGGCGGCCCTCGTTGTCGAGGGCTATACGGACGTCCTCATGCTCTACCAGTCGGGGATAAAGAACGCCGTCGCGACCTTGGGCACGGCGATGACTGAGCAGCACCTAAAGATCCTGAGCGGCCACTCGGACGTCGTCTACGTGCTCTTCGATCCCGACGAAGCCGGCGAGAAGGCTGTCGAAAGGGCTACAATCGCCGCTGCCGAGTTGAGGTTGGATCTCCGCGTCCTGCGCCTCCCCGAAGACCCGGCCGACTGGCTCCTCAAGCACGACCCCGAGGAGTTTAGCAAGCTTCTCGAGGGCGCAGTGCCAATCCTGGAATACAGCATTCGGCGCATCACGAACCGCGCCCGAGGCGCAGGCGCTGCGAGGCGCGCCCGAGTTCTCCAAGAGATAAAAAACTTCGTAGGGCGGATCGAGGATCCTGTCCTCTATCGGGACGGCATCCGTCTTGCGGCTGAGTCTCTAGGGGTAACTCCTGAGATGCTCCTTGAGGAGCTTCGTGCAAAAGCTAACCCACAGGACGGAACACACCGCTCCCCCAACCGTAAGAGCGAATTAGCCCTTCGGTTTGCTGAAGTAGAAGCTGGGGAGTTGCGCCTACAAAAGGCAGGCCGCGAACTCCTCGCCATCATGCTCGCACGCCCGGATCTGGCGACACATCTTCTGGGTGGGGGGGTGGAGGTATCAGGTGTGAATGAACCCGTTGTGATCGAGGAAGGAGACTTCAGCGACGAAGCACACGCACGCATCTTTGCCCTGTTGGCCGAACACAAGGGCGAGGACCTCGAGTCCATCCTCTCCGACGAGCGCGCCCGCCCCTTGCTGGACGAGATCTCCGCCCTCAGAGCCTCGGAGGAGAAGGTCTACCCCTCGGAGGCCTCCTTGCGCGCCGCGTGGTTCAGACTCGCGGCCTTGAGCCGCGAGAGGGCGAAGCTCCTGACTGACGACTTCGACGAGAAATACCGACTGCACGCGGAGTTCAGACGCCTCAACAAGGCCGCTGTCGAGGCGAGCAACCTCATCCTCGAATCTTGAAGCCCAGGGCCCTAAGTCGTATACTCACGCGGTAACTTTTCCCCTGTAGCTCAATAGGCAGAGCATTCGGCTGTTAACCGAAGGGTTGTTGGTTCGAGTCCAACCAGGGGAGCTCGGCACGACCGCGGAGGCACCTCATGGCTTCCGGCTTTGGCCACCGCGGGCCGTCCGCCGGGCCCATAGCTCAGTTGGTTAGAGCATCCGACTCATAATCGGACGGTCCCAGGTTCGAGTCCTGGTGGGCCCACCCCTC
>JALZFJ010000134.1 GCA_030867425.1 Actinomycetota bacterium
TTACCTCAGCTCGTCCTTCGACATCGAGTTCCAGGCGTACCCTTACGTGCGTCTCTTCCGTCCTCCGTTCGGCAGTCCCGATCCGCGGCATCTCTGCTTCGTCCATTTCCCCTAGATCGCCTTCGAAAAGCGGTTGCTGGAGATCTTCATCCCTTCCCGAACGTAGAACCTGTGTCCTTCGTGCCTCTGTACCCCAGAGTCAAGCTGGAGGGATCGGCAGCCTTCTTCCCGGGCAACATCAGTAAGACAGTCGAGCATTCGCTTGGCGTGGCCTTCCGAGCAGGCACATTCGCCGGCCACGAGATCGCCCACGTACAGGAACTTGCCGTGGGCCAGAAACTCGACGATTCTGAACCCCGCTACGCATCGCACCTCCCCCGCCTCGACTACTGCAGGCATCCAGTAATCAGAATGCCCCAGGCGTTTTATAGTACCCAGATACTCGCCTTGGACACGGTGCGTCCGCAGCTGCCGCATTATGGCGAAGGTGGACACCGACTCTGCATCAGAGATCATTAATTTACGTTCCCTTTCCGAGCCGCACTCCAACGCTCTTTGCGTGGTTCTCGAAGCCTTCGAGGCGGGCGAGCCCTTCGACGTGTGGACCCAAAGCCGCGAGGGCTTCGGAGGTGTAGTGGAGGTAGTTGGTGCGGACGGTGAAGTCATGGGTACCCAGAGGTGAGGCCCAGGCAGCCGTGCCGCCGGTTGGGAGGGCGTGGGAGGGACCGGCCGCGTAGTCGCCAAGAGCCACGGGGCTGAAGTCCCCGATCGCCACCATGCCCACAGAGTCCAGGTACTGGAGGATCGCTTCGTGGTCCTCAGAGATCACGTGCGCGTGCTCGGGAGCGTAGAGGTTGGTTATCTTTACGGCTTGCGCCGCGTCTTGCACCTGCACTAGCGTTACGAGCTCTGCGGGCTCGCCCGAGAGGAGGGGTTCGACGCTACTTATGAGCTCGGCAGAGGGAGTCAATAAGATTGCCGAGGCCCCGGAGAGGTGCTCGGCCTGGGCTAGGAGGTCGTGGGTCACCCTCTCGGGGAAGGCGCCTACGTCGGCTATCACGATGACCTCGCTCGGCCCCTGCGGGGCGTCTACTCCGCAGACGCCGAAGACCTCGAGCTTGGCCGCAACCACGTAGTCGTTGCCGGGCCCCGCGATCTTGTCTACCGGGGGTATCGTTTGTGTGCCGTAGGCCAGGGCTCCCACCGCTTGAGCGCCGCCCACAGCGTAGACCTCTTCGATCCCCAAGAGGTCCGCGACCGCGAGCATGTGAGGGCTCACGTGGCCATCGGGACCGGGCGGGGCGCAGACGGCGATCTCCCTTACCCTTGCGACCTGCGCGGGAACCGCCGCCATAAAGAGCGTGCTCGGGTATGCACCGTGGCCGCCGGGAACGTAAAGACCGGCCCTTCTCACGGGCCGCACCCTCTGGCCCACGGTCGCGCCCTTGCGGCTCGTCTCGAAGGGGCGATCCAGCTCCCGCTTGTGGAAGAAGCGCACGTTCTCCATCGCGACGTGGAAGCTCTCCACTACCCCTTCGTCGAGGGAGGCCCTGGCCCCCTTTATCTCCTCAAGGGGGACCCGAATAGGGTCGGGACGGACGCCATCGAAGCGCTCGGTGTACTCGAGGAGGGCCTCGTCTCCCTTGTCGCGAACGTCGCCCACAATGCGCCGGGCAGCGTGGCGCACCTTCTCCGAAAGAAAGCCGCCCGGGCGCCTGAGTTGCGCGACGATCTCTTCGGGGTCCGATTCGCGGGCGTCGAGCAGCTTAACCAAGGGGGACTCCGGCTTTCATGGCCTCCACGAGGGCGGCAACTTCCTGGTTGCGGAGGCGGTAGGCGCCGCGGTTGGCGATCAGCCGCGCGGTAGAGGTGGAGATCTCATCAAGTACGATGAGGTTGTTCTCACGCAGCGTGGTTCCGGTCTCAGTGAGGTCCACGATGCATTCAGCAAGCCCGACGAGCGGGGCAAGCTCGATAGAGCCGTGCAGCGCGATGACCTCCGCCTGGCGGCCCATCCCCTCAAAGTACCGCCTCGCCGTGCGAGGGAACTTGGTCGCCACGCGCACCACCTCCGCGTGCTCGATGGCCTGCCGCACCTCCTCGGTCCTCTCCGCAGGGGCCGCGAGAATCATGCGCACTAGGCCCGTCCCCAGGTTCATCAACTCTACGACGTTCGGCTCCCCCTCCTCCAACACATCCTTGCCGACGATGCCTATATCCGCCGCCCCATACTCGATGTAGACCGGCACGTCCCACGGCCGGCAAACTATGAACTCGGTGCCCGCCGCCTCGTACAAGAGCCTGCGGCCGTCCTCCCGCAAAACCTCCACTGGCAGCCCGGCCCCTTCTAGCGCCCGCAGGGCGTCCTCGAAGATGACCCCTTTTGGTACCGCGATCCGGAGGTTGCCTCTGACGCTCATCGGTACGCCTCCCGGGAGGCTTCCCCGAGCACCCTTTCGGCGACGGTCTCGATTCCTAGCGCTTCGAAGTCAGCTTTCGGCTCAGCGGGAGCGAGCTTCACGCCGTCCAGTGTCGGGTAGCAGATCCAGCCGGCGTCCACCGAGGAGGCGTACCGTACAGCGTCATCGGGTTCGACATCCTCGGAGAGGTGCAGGGTCGGCACCCCTGCGCCGCGCAAAGCAACGGCGGCTCTCGTACCTTCGACGCCCCCGCCGACGAGGACGAGCAAAGGAGAGGTGTCTTCCTCGGGCAGCACGGAGAGGAGCCGCTCGAGGTAGATCGCGAAGCCCGTGGCCGGAAGCTCTTGACCAAAGCGCTTGAGGAGGTTGTCGTAGCGGCCGCCGTTGGCTACCGTGAACCCGAGCTTCGGGGAGTACGCCTCGAAGACGGCGCCCGTGTAGTAGTTGTGGCGCCCGATCAAGCCGAGGTCTAGGATCACCGCCCTCAAAGACTCGTGGGCGTCAAGGTGCCTTAGGATCTCCTGCAAGTTCTCAAGAGCCGTCACAGCGCCCGGCGCATCCCCCGCGAGCCGCGCTGCCTCCTCCACCACGGCGCCGCCCGCGGCGGGTCCGACGAGGCGCGGTATCTCCCTGACCGCCGCAGCGACTTTGCTGGGCAGGCTATCGGCGAGGGTGTCGACCCGGACGAGGTCCTTGGCCGCGAGCGCCGCGAGGAAAGCCGGAGCCACTTTGGGCGCCGCATGCTGGAGGTAGGCCTCATAGAACGCCGTCTGGCCGAGTACGACCGCGAAGTCGTCCGGTGCTTTGAGGCCCAAAGTGTTCAAGACGTCCACGAGCAGGGCTATCGTGGCGGCGTCCTCCTGCGCGCTCTCGGAGCCGACGACCTCCACACCGGCCTGGTAGAGTTCAGCACTCTGGCCGCGACCCACGCTCGCCCGGCGGTAGACCGGCAGGACGTAGGAGAGCTTGAAGGGCGGCGGGAAGTTCCTGAGGCGCTGGGCGACGAGCCTGGCTATGGGCGTCGTCATCTCCGGGCGCAGTAGGATCATCTGGTTGTCCGGATCGAAAAGCTTGAAGGACACGTCCCTGAGCCTCGGCTCTTCGACGACCTCCGAATACTCCAGGGCAGGAGTAAGGACCTCACCGTGGCCAAAGAGCTTGAAGCGTTCCCGAATCCTGGCCTGCACGTCCAGAAGTCGGGTCGACTCCGGTGGCAGAACGTCCCGGGTGCCCGGCGTGGTCGCGAACTTCCTTCTGGGCGTCTGGCGGTTCATACGAAAAGCTATCTTAACCGATAGCGCGGATTCTTTGCGCCGAATGCGATCTCGGGGATCAGATCGGCCCGATCGAGAAAGAGGCCGCCGCCCACAAGCAGCCCTAAGCCGAACCAAAACAACCAAAACAAGAGAGCAGCGTACTCATTCGCTCGGAAATGGGTAGCCCTTCTCGAAGACGACGGTGCAATTGCCGTCGACGAGCACCCGGTCTTCGAGGTGTCAGCAGACGGCTCGGGCGAGGACGCGACGCTCGATCTCACGTCCCGTGCAGACCAGGTCTTCGACGGTGTCGCGAAGGGGTGACGTGGGCGGTGTCCTGGTGGATTACCGGACCGGCATCGAGCTCTTCGGTGACGTAGTGAGCGGTGGCGCTGATGGTTTTGACGCATCGGTCGTAGGCGCAGCGGTAGAGGTCGGCCCCGACGAAGGCAGGGAAGAAGGAGTGATGGATGTTGATGATGCGGTCCGGATAGGCATTGACGACCTTGGGTGTGAGGATCTGCATGTAGCGGGCGAGCACAACGAGGTCTACCTCGTGCTCGTCGAGCAGATCGAGCATCTGCGTTCCTGCGCAGCCTTGTTCTTTTGGGCGACGGGTAAGTGGTGGAAGGGTATGTCGTAGATCTCGGTACGCGAGGCGAGGTTCGGGTTGTTTGAGACGACAAGCGGGATCCTCGCGTCGAGCCCCCCGGCATCCCAGCGCCAGAGTAGGTCTATGAGGCAGTGGTCGTGCCTGGAGACTAGGATCGCCACCGTCTTCGGGGTATCGATGTAGGAGACACGCCAGACTACGTAGGGCTGGCAGGCCAGAGGGGCGAAGGCGGGGCCGAACGCCTCGCGCTCCAGCCCGAAGCCTTCGCCCTCTATCTCTAGGCGCATAAAAAACATGCCGCTCCCCTCCTCGCTCACGTACTGGTCGGCAGAGAGGATATTGCCGTCGTACATCGCTATGAACGAAGATATCGCAGCGATTAGCCCCTTTTTGTCCGGACAGGGGATGAGGAGTCGGATGTTGTAGCTCACTGCTCTGGGCACCAGCTTTTCTTTCGGATCCCAGGGGACGTAGATTCTAACCTGCGTCCCGTACACTCGGCACCACAGTCGCCGGTGCTAGGGTGCTAGCATAAGCTCATGATGGAGGAGCGTGAGACAGCCTACAAACGGCTCAAGGATCGGATGGCGACAATAAGGGACCTACGCTCGGCGAGAAGTCTGCTCTTTTGGGACCAGCAGACCTACATGCCCGCGGGCGGCGTCGCGGGAAGAGCCGAGCAGATGGCGACTTTGAGCCGGCTCGGTCACGAGATGCTCACCGACGCCGAAATGGGCATGCTCCTCGACTCTTCCTGGCCGGAACAATCTTCGGAGGAGGGGGCTCTCGTAAGACGAGCCCGGCGCGATTACGAACGGGCGACGAAGCTACCAAGCAGTCTGGTCGCGCAGATCACGCGCACCACCACGATCGCCGAACAGGTCTGGGTGGAGGCGCGCGCAAGATCCGACTGGTCCCTCTTCGCCCCCCACCTGAATGAGATCCTGACCCTAAAACGTGAGGCCGCCGAGCTTTTGGACTACGACGACCATCCCTACGACGCCCTCCTGGAGGGCTACGAACCGGGTGCAAAGAAGGCGCGGATCGAGGCGATGTTCGAGGAGCTAAAGAAGGGCATCGTGCCGCTCATACGCGCGGTCGCCGCGCGAGGCGATGGTGACCGTGCGACACCCCTCTACGGCGCCTTCGGAGAGGCAGGGCAGGAAGAGTTCGGCAGGGCGGTGGTAACAGATTTCGGCTATGACTGGGAACGGGGCCGCCAGGACCGATCCGTACACCCGTTCTGCATAAACTTCGGCCCAGGCGACGTGCGCATCACGACCCGCTTCAACAAGGGCTGGCTCACGCCCGCCCTCTTCGGCACCCTCCACGAATCCGGCCACGCCCTCTACGAACAAGGGGTGAACCCCGCCTACGCCCGCACGCCCTTGGGCGGGGGCACCTCGATGGGTGTCCACGAATCGCAGTCAAGGCTCTGGGAGAACCTGGTCGGGAGGTCGAGGATGTTCTGGTCTCACTATTACCCGAAGCTGCAAGAGGTGTTCCCGGAGACTCTGAGCGGTGTGGACTCCGAGACATTCTACGAGGCGATCAACGTCCTCTCACCCTCCAAGATCCGGGTGGAGGCCGACGAGGTCACCTACAACCTGCACATCCTCTTGCGCTTCGAGCTCGAGGTCGCCCTCATCGAGGACAGCCTCTCCGTCGAGGACCTCCCTGACGCCTGGAACGCCAAAATGGAGGAGTACCTCGGCGTCGCCCCAAATAACGACACCGAGGGCGTGTTGCAGGATATCCACTGGGCGGACGGGCTCTTCGGCTACTTCCCGACCTACACCGTCGGCAACGTCCTCTCCGTCCAGTTCTTCGAGGAGGCGCTGAAGGCACATCCTGAGATCTCCACCCAGATGAAGAAGGGTGAGTTCTCGCTCTTGTTAAGTTGGCTCCGCGAGAACGTCCACCGGCACGGCTCCCGGTACGATCCCGACGAGCTCATCCGGCGTGCGACTGGGCGTCCCTTGGACACCACCCCCTACCTCTCCTACCTGAAGAGCAAGTTCGGGGAGCTCTACGGTCTGGCCTAGGTGATTTATCGTCCAGCTATCTCGGCGCCCTCTTGTCCAGGAGCCTCTTGGCAAGGTAGTTCAAGCCCCACAGGACGATGCCGACCAGCAGCAGCGCCCCCGCCCGCAAGAAGGTGTCCCCCTGTTGCTGGGTTAGAAGACCTAGCGACACCAGGATGCCGAGTATGGGGAAAATGCTCGGGGTGCGGAAGTGTTCGTGCTCGACCCGATCCCTCCTAAGCACGAAGACGCAGACGTTGACCACGATAAACACTAAGAGGAGCAGCAGCACGGTGGCTCTTGCCAGGTCTCCGATGTCGCCGCTGAGGATCAAGACCATCACGATCAAGGTGGTGAAGACGATGGAGACCCACGGGGTGCGGCGTCCCCGGTGAACCCTGGCGAACACGGAGGGCATAACCCCCTGGTCCGCCATGCCGTAGATGACCCGGGAGGCCATAATCATGTTGATGAGTGCCCCGTTGGCGACGGCGAACAGGGCGATCGCCGCGAACAGCTGCGTCGGGATCGACAGGGGACCCGCCCTCACCACCTCCAGAAGCGGTCCGCTCGAGGAAGCAAGCGTCCCAGTATCCACCACCATCGAGGCAGTGAAAGTGACGAGCAGGTAGATCAAACCGGCCGTGAGCAAGCCGCCAAACAGAACGCGGGGGTAGACTCTGCTCGGGTTCTGCGTCTCCTCGGCTACGTTGACCGAATCCTCGAAACCGATAAGCGCGTAGAAGGCCAGAGCCGCACCGCTTAATATAGCGATTGAAACGCTCGTCCCCTCATTGAACTCAAGGGTCCTAGCTGGCTCTCCCGAGCCGGTAGACAGCGTCACTATCCCGATCAGGACTATAAGCAACAGCCCAAAAACCTCGATTAGCGTAAAGATCACGTTGATCCTTACCGACTCGGAAATGCCCCAGAAGTTGATCAGGCCGACCACGACGATCGCAACCAGCGCGACCAGAGAGGTCGGAGCGCTGATGAACTGCTGCAGGTAGTCACCGCCGAAGGCTCGGGTGAGGGTGGCGGCGGAGAAGAGGCTGGACGCCGCGACGGCGAAGGCCACCACGAAGCTCACGAACGGATTCTTGAACGCGTTGTGGGCGTAGGTGGCGGTCCCACCCGCTCGCGGGTACTTGGTAACCAACTC
>JALZFJ010000175.1 GCA_030867425.1 Actinomycetota bacterium
GGGTTCAGCCAGATCTTGGCCGGTGCCAGGTCCGCCGCGAAGAGCGCCGCGTCATCGCCGGACTCTATCCAGGAGATCTGGTGCCCCTCCGAGTGCCCGCTCCTGACCTCGACCCGCAATCCCTCGACGATCTTGATGTTCCCCTCCAGCAGCTCGCACCACCCTTCCTCGACGCCACTCTCGACCGCCGGCACCGCCTCCTTGCGGGTGTCCCCCTCGGGCATCTCCCGTGCCTCCTCCAGAGCGTCCCTCTGCACGTAGACGGTGGCGTTCGGGAAGCTTGGCGGGTTGAGGGCCCAGCCGACGTGGTCCGCGTCCAGGTGCGAGAGGACGACGTGCGTCACGTCTGTGGGCTCGTGCCCTTCTTGCGCGAGGCTCTCCATAAGGCTCTCCTCGTCACGTCTGAGCTCGTAGCGGCCCTCGAGGTAATCAGGCAGCTTAGGACCAAAACCCGCGTCGAGGAGGACGAGGGCGTCTGCGGTGGCGACGAGGACCGCGTGCATAGCACCCCGGATCTTGGCGTTCTTCGAGTTCGGTCCGAATAGGTTACCGGCATCGGTGATGAAGACGCCGTCGTCGAGCACACTGACCTTCGCGCTGCCCACTTCCAAAGAGTTCTGGGCCATGACTCTCCTCCCGGTCTCCTGATTTGACCGGGACAGCATACAAGATAAAGTCGAAGGGGTGAGCATAAAGCACCCGAGAAAGGCTAATAGCCCGAAAGGGCCAACGAAGCTCGGGACCGGAACGCGGATGGGGACAGCGTCGAGAACGGTTCGATAAAGGAGGACGGCGTCTGAGAGCAGAAGGCCAAGTAGGAGGGGAGACCTCCTCGGCGAGGGCGTGACCCGACCCGGCGGCTACGACATTCTTAGGACGAGATCTCAAAGAAGACCCAGTTACAGGAGGGACAGAGGATCTTCTATCGGTTGTGGGTGAAGACAGAGGAGAGAGCCCCCGACAGATGGCCTCGTCGTGCACCTCACGGACGAGGCTGGGAAGCACCTCGCCACCATCGACAGCCAGACGGACGCTGCCACGCAGAGAGCTGGCGAGGATGGTTGGGTCGAGGATAGCGTGAACCTCTCGCGTTTCGCGGGAACGACCGTGAAGGTCAGCTTTCTCGCCAAGACCTACGAAGAGCAGCCCACCACCTTCTACGTAGACGACGTAACACTGGAATAGTAGTCAGCTTGTCAGCCAGTCAGCAAAAGAAAAGCTGGCAAACTGAAGTGCAGACTACTAACGAGACCGTAGGCCTTTCACAAAGGCGCGGCCCAAAGCCCTCGGGTGCCTCAGGAGGCTATAGATGGGAGCGTCGCCGCTGAACCCCTCAACGAGGGTGCGCCGAGCGTCGGGATCCTTCTCACAGACTTTAAAGAATGGTTCCAGGAACTGCCCATTAGGGACAAGGTTGACGAAGGCGTGGCCGGAGAGGTGCTCTTTAGCCCGCTTGCGCCAGAGCTGACGCGCGTAACCCTTAAGGACCGCGGCTGAGTAGTCGTCCCTATAGCGAGCCTCATACGCCCAGGCGGCGGCCAAGCGACCGGACTCCATAGCGTAGCCGAGACCCTCGCCGCATATGGGGTGGATCATGCTCGCAGCGTCCCCGACTGTCATCAGGCCCTGAGTGTATCGCTTGGCTCCCCACATCCCCGTCTTCAAAGACCAGCTCTTCGCCGATCCCTCGGGCTCGGCGCTCTCGAGCCACTCGGTTATCTCGGGTTCCTTGAGAAAGCGGTCGAAGAAGTCCTTGAGGTTGCGCTGCGAGCGGTTGAGTGTCTTCGTGAACACACCGACCCCGACGTTCGCCCGGCCGTCCCCGAGATAGAAGACCCAGCCGTAGCCGGCTCCCAACTCGTTCATGTCCTTCGTTGCGAAGAGGTGCAGGTGATCCTTCTCCGGCCCGGAGACGCCCTTGAAGTACTGTCTCCTCGCTACGGCGTTCTGGTGGGACTTCATCCCCTCCCCGGCGAACCCTCCAACCCCGTCGGCGGCCACCACCAGCGGGGCCTCATAGAGCAGCGTCTCTCCAGACGACACTGCCTCAACACCTGTTGTGTTCCCTGCGGGGGAACGGAGTAGTTTGGTGGCGCGTACACCGCTCCGGAAGTCGGCGCCAGCTTCTTTAGCACGTTCAAGTAGGCGGGCGTCGGTCTCTTCGCGGGCGACCACGTAGCCGTGAGGGCCGTGGATAGTGGCGGGGACCTGCTGGCGAAGGAATGCGGTTTGAGTGTACATAGAGAAGCCTGAGAATTTGCCGTGGTGCGGCTCGTCCAGCCAGTCGCCGAGGCCCATGAGCGAGATCTCTTCGGCCGCGTGAGGCATCAGGCCGTCGCCGCAGGGTTTGTCACGCGGGAACTCCTGCCTGTCGAGCAGCAAAACCGAAAGCCCGGCCCTCGCCGCGTGATAAGCTGTCGCCGACCCGCCTGGGCCCGCTCCGACCACGATCAAATCTGCACGTTCGGCCATCTCTCTCCCTTTTCTCCGGAGTTCTTCGCTGCGCTAGGTTTTGTGCCGCCACCGTCCTGGTTAGGTAGACCGCGGCCCATTATACTGCCACCCCACGCGTCGCTGCCGAGAAAGACAGACCGCTCAAGAGGAGGCAGGAAGATGGTGGACCGCAATCGGCCGGCCTGCTACGGGGTGGGGGATAGGGCTGCCCTGAGAGCCACGGGCCAGCCCGTCGAGATACTCGAGGTCCGCCGAGGCGAGTTCGTCCCAGATTTCGTCAACAGGGTACGCGTGCTGGCAGAGAAACCTGCCCGCCCCTACAACCTCTCCGTTCCTGAGCACGACCTGAAGGACGAGTAGCGGGCGGTTACCCGCTTCACCTGCTTATCACTATTCCACGGTTCGTGGGGTGCTCTGCTCGTCGACTCTTTGTTTTATGCTTATTTGCAGGAAAAATATATACAGGGAAAAGGCCTGGCAAGAGAGTCGGGCCACTTTAGCGCCGACAGTAAAGGGAAGCGCCAAAGATAAGATCGCCTCATGACCGAGTCACCCCAAGGTAGAGTGCGATTCCGCCGGTGACCGCGTGTAGCACGTGCCCTGGCGAGTTCAGCGGTATCAGCCCGAGCAATAACTGCTCTGGCGGAAATCCTTCGAGTGCTGACTGAATCATTCCCGCAAAGAACAAAGCCAGCAGTACCACCCCTACAATGGTAGCCCAACGGCGAGCGCCCACCGTTGTACTAGCTGCTCAAAGTCCGCTCACGCCAATGGCTAGATGGAAGATGTTGTGCGGTTTGTTTGATCGCCACAAGACGAAGGAGATAGCGTACGTCGAGCCCGTCATAGTATGTAGGATTGAGCACCTCGATCGGCAAGAAGCCCAACAATCCAAGTGCCACCTACACCGTGGCGACCAACCTAACCCCATACTGGCTGAACGTAGTAGTCTCATCAACCACTAACGACGCCTCTGAGTGGCTAACATCAGCAGCGGTGTCATAACCCATTCCAAAAACATGAGCGGCAGGACGATTCCTAACACCGAAGACCAGTCGTAGGGTGTCGTACCAGTCAAGAGCCCGACCAGCTGGAGCAAACCAAGGAGACCGACGAAGATGAGCCCCAAGCGGTAGCGACGCCACAGTAGCTCCTCTCGCAGCGCAGCGAAGCCCTCCCAGCCGATGCGACTTGTCCTGTAAACACGCGCAGGTACAGCGGCTCGATTGCCCATGGCCAGATCGTGCTTATCCAACCTGCGAATATAAAGATGAGCAGCGCTAATTGCGAATAGAAGATCCCTCGCGCGATAATCCACACGCCATCCGCCCGTAATCTGCGGGCCTGTAATCGCTACGCTCCCGGTAGGCTCAATCTGCAGCCGAGAGACGATGATAAGTTTCTCTTTTGCTGGACCACCGGTTGGATGACGAGGTGAGATGCTACCCTTCTCAGGGCGCGGCCTAAGGTCATTGGGTGCTTGAGGAGGCTGTAAATCGGGGCGTCGCCGGTGAATCCCTCGAC
>JALZFJ010000184.1 GCA_030867425.1 Actinomycetota bacterium
TCCTTATGACTTCTTCGGGGACAGGCTCGTCTACCGTGATGGCCATGGCGGCGGGGGCGCCGGGGGCGCTGCGTCCGACGGCCATGTTGCCGATGTTAATCCTGTGCTCGCCCAGGATGGTCCCGACCTTGCCGATCATGCCGGGCTTATCCTCGTTGCGGATAAAGAGCGTGTGCTCTTCGGGGACGAGGTCGACCGCGAAGCCCAAGGCCTCGACGATAAGCGGCTGCAGCCGGGGTCCGAAGAGGGTCCCGCTCACGACGCTCTCCTGGTCACCCTTCGAGGTGAGCCTAAGCGTTACGAGGCTCGTGTAGTCCGCGCTCTCCGAGACGCGCGCGGTCTCGACCCTCAGGCCCCTCTCCTTGGCAAGTGCGGGCGTGTTCACGAAGTTCAAAGGCTCGTGCACCATCAGGGCCAAAAGCCCCTTCGTGGCCGAGACGTCTAGAAGGCGGGTGTCGAAGCCCGCGATTTCGCCCCGGTATTCGATCTTTAAAGAGTTGCCTGGCCTGTCCGTGAGCTGGTAGAGCAGCCTCCCCAAGGTCTCGCAGAGCTCAGCGAACTGGGCTACGAACTCTGCCCCCTCGCCAGCTGGCACTGGCGCGTTTAACGCGTTTAAGGGCACCTCACCGCGCAGAGCGGCGGCCACCTGCTCGGCGGCGGTGATCCCGGCCCGGTCCTGGGCCTCAACCGTGCTCGCCCCGAGGTGCGGGGTTACGACTACGTTAGGGAGCGCGAAGAGCGGGGAGTCCGTCGTCGGCTCCTCCCGGAACACGTCGATCGCGGCCCCGGCGATCCTACCCTCCTTGAGCGCGTTGTAGAGCGCGATCTCGTCCACGATGCCGCCGCGCGCCACGTTTATGAGGTACGCGGAGGGCTTCATCTTCTCTATGGCGCCCTCGTCGATCATGCCCGTCGTCTGCGGGGTACGCGGGACGTGCAAGGAGACGAAATCGGATTGCTCGAGCACCTCGTCCACGCTCTCGGCGCGCATCACGTTCATGTCGCGCATCCGGTCTTCGGAGACGTACGGGTCGTAGGCGAGGATGCGCATCCTCATCCCCAAAGCGCCGCGCGCCACGATGCGGCCCACATGTCCCAGACCTACGAGCCCGAGCGTCTTCTCTGCGACCTCGATGCCCTTGAAGGCGCTGCGCTTCCACTCGCCGCTGCGCAGGGTACCGTCGGCGGCCGGGATGCGTCTGGCCGCGGCGAGCATGAGGCCCAAGGTGTGCTCTCCTGCTGCTATCGTGTTGCTCTCGGGGGCGTTGGCGACGATGATGCCCCACTTGGTCGCCGCCTCGATGTCTATGTTGTCCACCCCGATACCTGCCCGGCCTATCGCCTTGAGCTTGTCCGCCCGCTCGATGACCTCTGCTGTCACCTTCGTCGCGCTCCTTATGATTAGGCCGTCGTAAGCCCCAATCTTCTCCAGAAGCTCCTCGGTACTAAGGCCCAGGAGGACGTCTACCTCGAAGTCCTTCTTTAGTAGCTCGACCCCGCTCTCGGCCAGGGCCTCGGTTATCAGGACCTTCAAGTGGCCACCCCGCTCTTCGAGAAGACTCGCTGGGCAGCGCCGACGCCCCTGCCGAGCTCCACAGGGTAGTCGAGGGCCTCCAGGGCCAGCTCGGCAGCAGCTATGGTGGCAATGATGTCGTAAGAGTCGAAGTAGCCGCAGTGGCCGATGCGGAAGATCTTGCCCTCCATCGGGCCCTGCCCGCCAGCGACCTGTATCCCGTGCTCCCGGAACATGAGCCTAACGAGAGCCTTGCCGTCGATCCCCTCGGGCACCCACGCCGCCGTGACGGCCGAGTTCATGTCCTCGTCGGGACCGAAGAGCTTGAGGCCCATGCCCTTTATGCCCTCGCGCGAGGCCCGACCCAGCAATACGTGACGCTGGAAGATCTCCTCGACGCCCTCGGCCAGGATCTGCTGCAGCGCGATGTCGAGTTGGATGATGACGCTCACCGCTGGCGTCCAGGCCGTCTGTGGCGGGTCCTTGACGTAGGCCTTCTTCGCAGCCGTCCAATCGAAGTAGTAACGCGGCATCGTGGCCTCTTCGTGCGCCCGCATCGCCCGCTCCGAAACACCCACGAACCCCAGGCCCGGGGGCGACATCAACGCCTTCTGCGAGCCCGCAACAACAACGTCGACACCCCAATCGTCCGTCCTAAGCTCGCACGCCCCCAGGCCCGAGACCGCGTCCACGATCGTGATGACGCTCTCCGTCGCCCGGGCGAAGCCCTCGATGTCGTTGACCGTCCCCGTGGAAGTCTCGGAGAGGACGCACATGGCGGCTCGTATCCCGGGGTCCCGCGAGAGGGCGTCAGCGATTTCGTCGTTGTCGGCCTTCACGCCCCAGTCGTACTTGAGCTCGGTGACCTCCAGGCCGAACGCTCGGCTCATCTTCACCCAGCGGTTGCCGAAGTTGCCGTTATTGACGACGAGCACCTTGTCGCCGGGCGAGAAGAGGTTCTGGATAGCACCCTCAAAAGCCCCCGTCCCGCTCGCCGCGTAGGTGAAGACGTCGTTCTCAGTGAGGAAGACCCGCTTGAGGTTCTCGTTGACCCGGGTAAAGACCTCGCCGAACTCCGGCGTGCGGTGGTGGATGATCGGGAGCGCCCCCGCGGCCGATACCTCCGGCGGTATGGGGGTCGGACCCGGCGACATAAGACGGTACTTGTTCATCATGGGCTTCTAAAGGTTCCTCTCTTGCAGCGGACAACTGTCGCATATTCTAGACATTATAATTTACGATGGCTATATTCTGGGGCAAGTAATTTACAATCTGTTGCTATCTCGCCGGAATCCGGGAGCCTCCTCCGGAGCGTCGCGAGCAAACCGGCAACCCGAAGAAGGCGCTGCTAGCCGAACCCAGCCCCTTTGAGTGCGGGGAGGACTGCTTGGGCGTACCGGGCAGCATAATCGAATCCCGAAGGGACCGGGGGCGCGTAAGGCTCCCTGCGGCGAAACTCGTCAGGGCCGACGCCGGTGCGGATGAGACCTTCAGCAAGGTCCAACCGCAGGGTATCCCCGCTCCACAGGCGACCGATGACGCCGCCCGCTGCGGCCTCCGGCGTCATGAGCGAGGTCCAGGTACCCGGAGCGTCTTCGGGAGGAAGCCCGTCTGTGAGGATCGGGACGACGCCGACGAGGCCAGCCTCACCGAGAGCATGCTTCAGCCGGTCGAGCCGGAGGAGCCCCGGTCCCCCGCGCGGTCCACAACCGCCCACGACGAGAAGGTCGGAGGGATAGACCGCAACGTCCTCCACCGCCTGGAGGGCCGCTTTCTCGGAAGGGTAGAAGCGGCAATCGCCGGAGACCTCCGCGACTCCTTCTCTCGTCCGACACACGGCCTCCGTGCCGGATGCCCGGCCTCGGACGAAGACCAGGCGCGGACCGGAAGCTTCCGGAGCTGGAGGCGTGGACGGAAGAGCTTCTTTGAGCGTCCCCGTCACCGTCGGCGTATCGTGCAGGGTCTCGCCGAGGTGGGCGAGGAGTCCGGCGGCGCCATGCGCCCTGTACCAGGACGAGTCGGGGGTGGAGATCCCGGGATTTTCGGGGGCGAGGACCCGGATCATCTGCGGGAAACCCACCACCCCAGCCTCGCGCGCGATGGCGGCGAGGTGCACGAGCAGCTCCGGGCCGGCTCCTGAAGAGAGGCCAGCCCGCAACGCGTTCGCCAAAGAGAAGCCTTCGATCAGCTCCCGGGAGCGCGGACCGCCGGCGCGGGCGACGCCCACGACTACCTCCGCGGGATCATCGTTCAGGGGCACGAAGCCCAAGGCCGCGAGGGCGACGGCATAGGGACTAGTGAGCGGAACGGCGACGACCGCCGGCATGTACAGACGCAGCGCGGCTATCAGCAAGGCCGCGAGCTCTGCGGGTTCTGTGGCGCTCACGAGCAGGGCGTCGAAGTTTTCGCCGGAGCAGGAGATCTGGGCCCAGTCGGTGATCCACTCTCGATGGAGCGCGACGCCGCCCTTCGGACGCGCTCCCGGCAAGCCTAGCGGCAAAGGCTCCCCGCCCGCCTCCCGAACGGGGTCGAGGTGCTCCGACGCCGCGGTAGACAGGACGCCGACGCGCGGTACGCTTTTAGGAGCCGTTAAGCTTCTCCATGAGGAGCTGGCGCACCCGCCGGCCGTCGGCGTTGCCGCGGGTCGCCTTCATCACCTGGCCGACGAGGAAGCCGATGACCTTTTTGTCCCCGCTGCGGATCCTCTCGGCTTCGTCCGGGTTGCCCGCTATGACCTCGTCCACCACCCCAGAGAGCTCATCTCCGCCCATCGAAGCCAGGCCCTCGCGCTCCACGACGACCGAAGGGGACTCGCCGGTTTCAAAGACGGTGCCGAGCACATCCTTCGCGGCGGAGCGGGAGACGGTGCCGTTCTGAATCAACCCGATCAGCTCGGCCATCGCTTCCGGGGTCATCCTGGACTCGGAGACGCTCGTCCCCGTCTCGTTCAGGCGTGCCCTGAGCTCGCCGGAGATCCAATTAGCGGCCTGTTTGGGGTCGGTAGCTTCGCTAGCGGCGACCTTCTCGTAGAAGTCGGCGAGGTCGGCGTCCGAGGTGAGGACGCTGGCGTCATACTCGGAGAGCCCGTACTGCTCGACGAAGCGCACCCTCTTCTGCTCGGGCAGCTCGGGGATGCGGCTCTTTATCTCGCGGATCCAGGCGTCCGTGAGCTCCAGGGGCAAAAGGTCGGGCTCGGGGAAGTAGCGGTAGTCGTGGGCGTACTCCTTGCTCCTCAGCTCGTGGACCTCGTCGGTCTCCGGGTCGTAGTGGAGCGTCGTCTGTGTAATGCGTCCGCCGCCCTCCAGGATCTCGCGCTGGCGCTCCAGCTCTCGCACGAGTCCGCGCTCGACGAAGCGAAAGGAGTTCATATTCTTGAGCTCGGTCTTGGTGCCGAAGGTGCCGTCGGGGTTGCGGACGCTCACGTTGGCGTCAACGCGCAGCTGGCCCTTCTCCATGTCGGCCTCGGAGACGCGTATGGCCCGGAGGATGGAGCGAAGTTGGGTCGCCGTCGCCCTCGCGGCCTCAGGGGTGGGGATGTCGGGCTCGGTGACGATCTCTATGAGCGGGGTGCCGCCCCGGTTGAAGTCCACGAGCGAGCCGACCGAGCCGTGCATCCGGCCCGACTCTCCCACGTGCACGTTCTTGGCGGCATCCTCTTCGAGGTGGAGGCGCGTGATGCCGACCCGGATCGTGCCTTCGGAGGTCGGGACGTCGAGGTAGCCGTCGGTGCAGATCGGCTGGTCGTACTGGGAGATCTGGTAACCTTTTGGCAGGTCGGGGTAGAAGTAGTTCTTGCGCGCGAAGACGGCGTGGGACGCGACCTCGCAGTTCAGGGCAAGCCCCGCCATGACCCCGAGCTCGATGGCCCTCTCGTTGATTACCGGGAGTGCTCCCGGATGCCCGAGGCAGACCGGGCAGATGTGGGTGTTCGGCTCCTCAGCGTAGGTCACCCGGCAGGAACAGAACATCTTCGTTTGGGTGGCCAGATGGACGTGAAACTCGAGCCCGATCACCGCCTGGTAGGTTCTCTTCTCCTGTGTCTGCAAGTGTAAGTCCTCGCGCCTCGCTTGCCTGCTCTTCCAGGATAATTCTAGCACCGCCCGGCGTAGTTCTCGGCCTCAATGGGGGATGCTAGAATCCGGTCGAAAGGGTCGCGCAGAGCGAAAAGGAGGGCGAGATCTCCACGAGTGCTCGTGGTCCAGGATCCGCGCCCCGCTTGGCTGCCTATAGCGTTCTACGGCTTTGGTGTCGTGATTCAGCGCCGGAAGCTCGGTCGCGATGTTGCCCGGCTGGATGGTGGTCACCTTAGCCCCGTGCCAGACTTCTCCAGGCGCAGAGCGCGTCTTGGACGCTCTTCGCCGCTACCGACGGCTTCCTGTTTCGTTAAGGTTTCAACTCGAACTCGAAGCCCGCGACCTCCTCGACGGCGCAGGCGGCCCGCAGCAGCATCGGCTCCGTGAAGTGGTCGCTCATGAGCTGAACGCCCACCGGGAGACCGTCCGAGAGCCCGCCGGGGACGCTTATGGCTGGAATACCGGCGAGGTTTACGGGGATGGTACAGAGGTCCTGGTAGTACATGGCGAGCGGGTCGGCTATCTTCTCACCGATCTCGAAGGCCACTGATGGGGTGGTCGGGGAGACGAGAACGTCGTACCGGGAGAAGGCCGTCCGGAAGTCTTCGATGATGCGGGTCCTCACCTTCTGAGCCTGGGCGTAGTAAGCGTCGTAGTAGCCGGAAGACAGGGCGTAGGTGCCGAGCATTATGCGGCGCTTGGCTTCGTCCCCGAAGCCTTCCTCGCGCGTCTTGCGGTACATCTCGTGCACCCCGTCGGCCGGGACCCTCAAACCGTAGCGCACGCCATCGAAGCGAGCCAAGTTCGAGGATACCTCTGCCGGGGCGATGATGTAGTAGGCTGGCAGGCCGTACCGCGAATGGGGCAGGCTCACCTCCCCCACCTCGGCACCCGCGTCCTCCAATCCTCTTGCGACCCGCTCAACCACTTCGCGCGGGCCGGGTTCTATACCCTCACCCATCAGCTCGGCGACCACCCCGACCCTGAGGCCCGCGACGTCGCCTTCGAGCTCCGCCAGGTAGTCAGGGACCTCAACGTTGGCGCTCGTGGAGTCGCGGGGGTCGTGGCCAGCTATCGCTTGCAGGAGGAGGGCCGAGTCGCGCACGTCGCGGGTCATCGGCCCGATCTGGTCCAGCGAAGAGGCAAAGGCGATCAGCCCGAAGCGCGAGACCCGCCCGTAGGTCGGCTTCAAGCCCACAATGCCACAGAGAGCGGCGGGCTGCCTGACAGAGCCGCCGGTGTCGGTGCCCAAGGCCCACCAGCCCTCACCCGCGGCGACGGCGGCGGCGGAGCCGCCCGAGGAGCCACCCGGTACCCGGTCGAGGCTCCAGGGGTTGCAGGTGACGCCGTAGGCGGAGTTCTCCGTGGAGGAGCCCATAGCGAACTCGTCGCAGTTGGCCTTGCCGACCATGACCACGCCCTCGCCGTAGTTGAGGAGCGCGGAGGCGTCGTAGAGTGGCTCGAAGTTCTCGAGTATCTTCGAGCCGCAGGTCGTACGCACGCCGCGGGTCGAGAGCACGTCTTTTACGGCGATAGGGACGCCCTCCCAGGGCCGGAGGCCGCTGTCTTTTGTCCGGGCGTCCACCCTTTCGGCTCGCTCGATGGCGAGTTCCGGGGTGGTGGTGACGTAGGCGTTTACGTCGCCTTCGACCTCTCCGACGCGGACGTTGGCGATTTCAGCTACCTCGCGCGCGGAGACCTCGCGGGCCACTATCTTCTCTGCCAGCTCGTGGGCCGTGAGGCCGAGCAGGTCGGTCGGCATCTCAGTCTATCCTCGGGACAGCGAAGAGGTCGTCCACGGGATCGGGCGCTGTCGAGAGGGCCTCTTCCCGCGAGAGTTCCCCGCGCGGCTCGTCGGGACGGAAGACGTTGGTAAGGCTTAGGGCGTTGGTGGTCGGGGAAACGTCGCGGAGATCCAGCTCGCCAATCTGCTCGACGCTGTCCAGGATGGCGCCGAGCTGCCCGCTCATCTTCTTTACCTCGTCGTCCGTGAGCCCTAACCGCGCTAGGTTAGCGACGTAGCGCACCTCTTCTTCGGATATCATCGACGACCTCCTAAACGCTCGGGTTTTGCGACCAATCTTAACGCAGCTTCCGGGGGAGAGCTTAACTATCGTCCACGGACGCGTGTTTATCGATTCGGCTCTTCCTCGATCCGGTAGACGTGCCCGAGATCGTAGGAGAAAACCCCGCTCTTCTAGCATCTCGAACGCATGAACTATGAGCCAGGGCATAACGTTCGCGGCGAGGGCGAGCAGGCTTTCCAGCTCTCCTTTGGGCTTCGGCTCTACGACGGTCGCATAGTTGAATGGGAAACCGACGAGGCAGTAGGTATCTTGAGCTCCCCGGCCAGGATCGCTTCGGAACCACAGGTCTGGCTCACCGCCAAAGCCCGGCGACAAACTCCATATTTCAGGCACTCCGCCGCGAAGCAGGCGTACCGCGTCCGCCGAAGCGCGGGGAAGCCGGGGTGTGTCCCCGAGCCAGGTTCAGCGTTGCTCATCGGGCCTCCCATCCCGGCAGCGCCTCAGCTATGTAGGAGTCGTTTTGGAGTTGAGCGACAACGACGTCCTCGCCCCGCTCTCGGGTGACGGCGTACGCGGATCGCGCCGGCAGCCGGACGCCCCACGACGGAGATCAGCACAGCTTCGGTGTCGCGGACGACGAAGCCGGGATCTCCACCCTCCTCAAGCCCGAAGACCTCACAACGGCCCGAGTGCAGCATCGACCTCGTCTCGACCCACCGCGGAACATCCGGCAGAACACGAGCCAGCCGGCCCAGAGTAGCCTTAACCAGCCTCGCCATCCCCAACGCTTTGCGCCGCCCGCAAAGCGTTGTAGAGCAACATCGCCCGCGTCATCGGCCCCACGCCCCCGGGGACCGGCGACACGTAAGACGCCACCGGCTCGACCTCCTCGAACCTCACGTCTCCTATAAGCCCGCCCCCCTCTTTTGCGTGGATGCCCACGTCCACGACCACCGCCCCTTCCTTCACGTACTCCGTCCCGACCATCTCCCGCCGGCCCGTAGCGACGACGAGGATGTCCGCCCTCTTCGCCACCTCGGGCAGGTCCCTCGTACGGGAGTGGCAGAGCGTGATGGTCGCGTCCTCGCGGAGGAGGAGCTGGGCCAGGGGCTTCCCGACCAGGTTGGAGCGTCCGATCACGACGGCCTCCTTGCCTGCTATCTCTATGCCGCTCCGCTTGAGGAGCTGGACGACGCCGTGCGGGGTGCAGGGCAGTAGGCTAGGAAGACCGACCGCGAGCCTCCCCGCACTCAAGGGGCTCAGGCCGTCCACGTCCTTGGACGTGTCTATACTGGAGATGAGGGCGAGGGGATCTAACTCCCTGGGGAGCGGCAGCTGGATGAAGAAACCGGAGACAGCCGCATCAGCGTTGAGCCTCTCGACGAGGGTTGCAAGCTCCTTCTGGGATATGTTCGCGGGGAAGCGGTGGTCTCGGGACTCTATGCCGACCTCAGCACTGTCCCTCTGCTTCATGCGGACGTAGGTGGCCGAAGCCGGGTCGTTGCCGACCAGGATCACGTCGAGCCGCACCGGGATGCCGCTGCTCTTTAGCTCCGCGACGCCTCCGGCGACCTCGGAGCGTATCTGTGCGGCGACAGCCTTGCCGTCTAGGATCTTCGCCACTAGAGTCCTAGAAGACCGAAAGGAGCTTGGGGGCGACCTGCTTTTTGCGGCTCATGACGCCGGGAAGCTCTATGACGTGGTCCACTATCTGCCGATCAAAGGCCCGCTCCACAGGGGCGCAGTCGCCGGTACACAGGAGCTCGGTGCCCTGGCCTATGATGTCCGTGATCATGAGCGTCGCCAAGAGGTAACCGTTCTTCTGCCGCAACTCCTCTAAAGCTTCGAGCAGTTCACTCTTACGCTCTAAAAGGCCGGTGCCCACGGTTTCTATCTGGGAAACGCTCGTCGCCCCCCCGCTGACGCCGTACTCCTTTTGGTCGCGGGTTATGATTTCCTGGGCCGAAAGGTCCGAGACGTCCGCCGAAGCCTCGAACATCTTCATCCCGAAACCCTTGGCGTCGAGGTTCAGTAGGTTCTCCAGATACCTTACGACCTCGCGGTCGCGCTCGGTCGTCGTGGGGGAGTTGAAGATCACCGTATCGGAGAGCACCGCCGCTAGGAGCATCTTCGCCGTGGGCTCCGTCGGTTTCAGGCCGCTCGCCTTGTAGCGTTCCAGGATCAGGGTCGCCGTCGAGCCCACGGGATCGAATGTGGCGGGGATGGGTGTGCTAGTCTCGATGTTGCCTACGTTGTGGTGGTCCAGGATCTCGACGATCTCAGCCTGCTCCACCCCGGGTACGCTCTGTCCCCTCTCGGCGTGGTCCACGAGCAGGACCTTTCGTGGCTCGGGATTGAGGAGGTCCGTCCTCGTCACTATGCCCAGAGGCACCTTATCGTCGTCCACGGCGACCGCCGCCCGGTAGTGAACTTCCATCACCGACTGGGTTATGTCCGTGATGAGGGCCTCCGGGTCAACGGTCAACGGGTCCTCGCTCATCACCTCCCGGCAGGGCACGGAGAGCTGTATCATCCGACTCGTCACGTAGGAGTCTAAAGGACTGAGCACGACCGTAGTACCCTGCTCTTCGGCCAGCCGCAGGACCTCGTCCTCGGGTCGAACGCCGTTCGAGACGACGAGGATGCCCGCGCCGAGCTCTATCGCCCGCCGCTGGCCCCTTTTACGGTCGCCAATGACGACGATGTCGCCGGGCTCCATCTGTCGGCCCATGGAGTCGACGCTCATCGAGATCACCCAAAGCTTACCGCTGATCTCCTTGTCCTCACCCACAAGAAGTTCGCCCTCCAGGACCTCGACCATCGAGTCGACGGAGACGGGAGTCGCGGCGAAGGTCGAGGCCTCCCGCGACTCTCTTATGTACATGCGCGCCAGATCCCTCTCGGTGACGATCCCGACGATCGCTCCGTCGTCGTCCACTATCGGCACCTGGCCTATGTTCCTTTTCGCCATCGCGAGCCCGACGTTGCGCAGAGGGTCGTTTCTTTGCGCCGTCATCACGTCGTGCATCACGTCCTTGACCCGGAGCTTGATGTGCTCGAGTAACTTCGGCTCTTTCGCCCCACTCTTCTTAAGCGCCCACCTCGTCTGAGCGTTCACCTCTCCCAGGCGCGCCGGCGCGTAGACGTTCTCCGGGTTCAGGCGTCCTTTGAGCTCAGCGTAGCCGATCGCCGACGCTATCGTGTCCGTGTCCGGGTTTCTGTGCCCAGTGACGTATACGTGGCTCATAGAGATCCCCCTTCTACCTCACGCCTTGCTCAAGGGCGCCAGCTCCGGCACGAGGATCCTCTCCTCTGAGCCGAACCGGACCACGACCTTCCCTTCCTGAGCCTCGATGACCTCTCCCAAGCCGAACTTGGCATGCCGCACCCTCTCCCCTGCACTGTAGTCCACCGGAGCAGCGGACCTTTCGACCCTACCCCCACCGGCCAACGCCCCGCCCCATCCTCCGCGTCCGACGGAGCTGCCGGGGACCGAGCCAACCTTGAGTTTCTCCGGGACCTCCGAGAGGAAGCGCGAGGACATCTGGTACTCGCGCTCGCCGTAGGTCGAGCGCAGCCGGGCGTAGGTGAGCGTGAGCGTCTTCATCGCCCGCGTGATACCGACGTAGAACAGCCGGCGTTCCTCTTCCAGGTTCTGCTCGTCGAGTGAACGCGCGTGTGGGAAGGTTCCTTCCTGCATCCCGACGATGAAGACGTGCCCGAACTCCAGCCCCTTAGCGTTGTGTAGCGTCATCAGCGTGACGCGTCCGTCGCCCGTAAGTTTGTCCGCCTCCGAGAAGAGCGCCTGCTCCTGCAAGAACCCGTCCAGAGTAGCGTCCGGCTCCATGCGCTCGTACTCCGCGGCGGCGTTGACGAGCTCCGCGAGGTTCTCCAGGCGCGACTCAGCCTCGACCGTGTTCTCCGCCTTGAGCTCCGCCTTGTAGCCCGACTCGTCGAGGACGGCCTCTATGAGCTCCGACGGCGGAACCTCTTTGGCCGCGACCCGCCAGCCCTCGAAGAGGTCCCTTACCTGTGAGCAAGCCTTGCGAGCCTTCCCCGTGAGCCCGGCCTCGTCCGCCTTGGTGAGGGTGTCGTAGAGGGAGACGCCGTTGCGCTGAGCGTACTCCGAGAGCCGCGCGACCGAGGTCGCTCCGAGGCCCCTCTTGGGGATGTTGATGACCCGCTCTAGGGAGACCGAATCGTTCTTGTTGGAGATCACCGAGAGGTAGGCCATCGCGTCCTTGATCTCCGCCCGCTCGTAGAATCTCACGCCCCCGACGATCTGGTACGGCACCCCCTCCCGCACCAACACGTCTTCCAAGGTACGGCTCTGCGCGTTCGTCCGGTAAAAGACCGCGGCCTCCCTCAAAGAAGCCCCCGCATCCGCGAGCCTCCGTA
>JALZFJ010000203.1 GCA_030867425.1 Actinomycetota bacterium
CTGGGATTGCCTCTCGTCGGTCCTTACGCGAGCGATGGTGGCAGGCCGGAGCAAAAGGCCTGAGCCAGGAGGAAAAACACCGGCGTTGTGATTATCAATGCAGTCACGCCCCGCCGCTGCTTTTCTAGAGGTAAATCACCCGTAGGCGTAGGCGCTCTGGCAGTTGCTTCAACAGGTATTGCGACGTCAACAGCGCACAGAGCAGGAAAACACCTTCTTCGAAACTAAAAACCCTCTGCAAATAATCCTGTTCTATAGGCATGAAGGCCGGAGCCCCTTGGCTAAGCTCCTGACTGTGCTGCCCTTATTCGCTGGCTACGAAATCCTTCCGACGCATGAGGAGGGTGGCCGAAAGTCCCTCGGTGGCGGTTTCCGGCCGCAGGTCTAGCGCGACGTGGTCTACGCTCCTGCAAGTCCCAAACAGCAGCGAGATCAGCTCGCCGGTCGTGCTCTCCCTCACGTACCACCCGTCTCCGATCCTCTGCCGCTGCGAGAGGCATCGGGGCAGGTGCCGGAGAAACATCCTGGCAGCTTTGCCAGAACTGAACACTGGCAAAACCTCTTCGCCGCTGTCCAGTCGCAAAGCGAGTACTTGCATTTCGCGCAAACGGTATTTCGCTACCATCCAGTACGACCGTGGTGCTTCCTCAAATATCGTCGGCACCTCTGTGCCCTCCATACTTAACCTTCGGGAGGCGTTCATTGCAAGCTCCTCAGCTAAAGCCGCTTCAGAAAGGCATCACAGAATCTTTGGAGGACGGCTGGTGGTAGCGCCAGGGGTGAAGGTTTTCTTCCCCCAGCCACCGGGGGCTCAGTTCTTCCCGAACGACAGACATGTGGTCCGCACCACACTCGCTGCAGGTGCTCATAGAGCCGGTAAGTGTCAACCCCTCCCCACAGTCGCACTCGACGATGATGCAACCCGGACACCACCTATAGACCGTGCCGAATGGCACCTTTTGAGACTCATAGCGACCCTCGAGATACTCGATAACTTTCACCTGCTACCTTCCTTTCCCCAGTCCCTCGCTAGAGTAGCATGCTACTGTTAGCACTACCCACTATACCTAGCACGTGTACCTAAAGTCACCCTATATCTAGAGTTAAGGTCTAGAGCAAATAACGAAGCTTCCCCGTCATAGGGCCGCTGATGCATTCAGTCGCCTTCTTTGGCGGTAGGACTGACGAAGGGCCTGATGACAGCCGGTTGGTCGTAGATGTCGCAAATGACTTTAGCTTCGTGCAGACAAAAAGTCGTAGGAGTATTAATCCTGCACCCTCAGCAGTGAGCGGTGTGGAGGTAGTGTGGGAGATCGGTCACGGGCTCCCGGAGGCTCGGGGTAAGGACTTCTACTTCGCGTATTCGACGTGGTGGGCGGTCAGACCTTGCAGGCAGAAGCGATACCTGGCGGTTACAAAGTGTCGCTCCCTGAGTTTGAGCATATGGCCCTGTTGGTTGCGAAGGAATACTCATCGACAGAATGCTAGAGCGCTACACTTCGTTCGAACTTACACTGCTCCGCCTTCCCCCGCTGGCTCTTCAGACTGCTGGCGAGTAACGAATATCGCGAATGCGAGCGCCCCAAGCGAGACGGCGGCGATGAGGGCGTAGATGAGAGTGGCCGTGCCCCCGCTCACTCCCATAGTCTCCAGGAAGGTCTTCATGTTGGTGATGAGGATGATGCTGCCAACGGCGGTGCCCAGGATACGCGCTGGCAGCAGCCGCACGATGAACGCTGCAAGCGGGGCCGCGATGACGCCTCCGATGAGAAGCGCGGCTACTATGCTCCAGGGGATCTCTGCGAAGCTGAGGGCGACGAAGAATCCGATACTCGCAGCGACCGCCACCAGGAACTCGCTGGTGTCCACGGTGCCCACCACCTTGCGGGGCTCCATCCTCCCAGTGGACATCAAGGTGGACGTGTTTATGGCCCCCCAGCCGCCGCCACCGGCCGCGTCCAAGAACCCGGCTCCGAGCCCGAGGGGGGAGAGAAACTTGCGGGAGATAGGCTTGTTGACAACGGGGCGGTGGGTCCTCCGGAATGAGAAGCGCGCCAGGATGTACACGCCAAGGAGGAAGAGGAACAGGGCCACGAAGGGCTTCGCCGCCTCCGCCGAGATGGCGCTCACTGCCAAGGCGCCCCCGAAAGCACCCAGCGCGCCGGGGACCGTAAGCCAACCCATCTTGCCCCAGTCGACGTTGCCGAACCTCCAGTGGGAGATGCCGGAGGCAGCCGTTGTAGCAACCTCCGAGATGTGCACGCTGGCGGAAGCGAGTGCGGGCGCGACCCCCACGGCCAAGAGTAAGGTCGCCGACGATGCGCCGTAAGCCATCCCGAGCGAGCCATCTATCAACTGGGCGATAAAGCCCACTGTCGCCAACACCACCAACTGTTGCACTTCGCCGGGCCCCCTTCTGCACTTTGTCTACTAATTATATAGACAAGGCGCACAGTAAACCATGAGGATGTGCGCGGAGTCAAGGGGTCCTGGGCGAGTCTGCGGAAAAATGTGCCAGCTGACAGAGTTTGAAGTGGAGCCGAGGGGATTCGAACCCCTGACCTCCGCCGTGCAAATGCGAATCCAAAACGTCGCGTGTGTTCGTAGTTGTTCGAAAATACCGTCAGAACGGCAGATTTTGCTTTGCATCTCGTCGCGTTCGTTCGCTGTTGTTCGTGCGGGTTGGTGTACTAATTGGTGTAAATTGGTCACTATAAGTGAATAGACCATTAGCAAGTACGCTGATTTCTCCTAACTGGCATCATGCCTGCTAGACGAAGGTCCGAACGAGCGGGTAGAGCGTCTCGGGCACGGAATAATTCGCCGATGCCTGGTCGGTGGTCGCCGGTGACATCCTCGCCGTCTG